>JBGOXQ010000076.1:0-7844 GCA_041479225.1 Bathyarchaeia archaeon | reverse complement strand
TACAATACCGAATGCGGGCACGTTTTGGCTAGTCCATACTGTTGAGACTTCTGTTTCTGATGTAGCCGTCGTTGATGTTATGGTGGCTTTGGCGCAGTTTTGGAATGTGCCAGCTGCAACAGTGACTGTTTCGTAGCTGATTATTGATTGCGGGTTAACTTCTTGGGTTGCGGTACCTGTGATGTTGTTTGTTGAAGGGTCAAATTCCTGCCCATATATCTTAACACCATCTTGGTATAATCCAGTTGTAACGTTTCCTAAGAGCTCGCTTGTGTTGCTTTTGCTGATGCGTTCGGTTATCACAGAATATGACGATGCGTTACCTGTCGTTGTAATGAGCGTCCAGCATGCTACGCTGTTATAGGTGTCTTCACCGATGGTTATGTTAAGGGTTGAGACTGTTGAGACTCCATTGTCGATGGTTGTTGTGTTGTAGATAGCAAAAGCTCCAGCCTTGAAGTTTACTATTGGATTTGCAGATGGTGCAGCAGAGGTTGAGGGAGACTCGGTTACTGCTGGCGTTTCAGAGGTAGTTGGACTTGAAGTTTGTGAAGGTGTGTTTGTCGGATTGGACGATGGTGTCGGAGATGCAGCGGGGCTTTGTGTTGTGGTATAGTAGTAACCTGCTGCAACGCCAACTACGACAATTATTACTATGATGGCGACGACAAGGATTATGGAAATAGCTGATTTTTGTTTTAATATGTTTCTATTCATTTTCATTCACATTTGTGGTTTCAGGTTCCATTTATGGAACATATATAACTTTGGGTTAGCGGCGTGAATAAAATAAAAGTGTAAACTATGAGAACAATGGCTGGTTGATTAAAGGAAAGAAAAAGCCAAAGCTTAACGTTTATAACGGGGCACGAGCTGGATGCGTTGTATTTCACCCTTTGTTAGAAAGTGACGTGGCTACGTGCTTATTTGAGCAATACGCTCTTATGGTTGAAACTTTCAATGTATCTTGAGGTTTCTAAAAGAACAGTTACTCGTTGGAGCTGCCATAATGTCCGATAACAGTGAAAAAACGTCAGATTTTATGCGCCACTTAGCTAACTTGGGAAGCATCTATGCGCTGATTTGTGGTTTCACATTCACTACGATCACGCTTTTAATAACCATGTTTCCAAACCCAACAGAAACAAAAGTTCAGCTTGTCTTGCTGTTTCTGACGATCATATTTGATGTTTTTGTGTTCTTAATAACATGGAACAACACTGAAGAAATCCAATACTGCACTTATGTTCCACCCATAAATAGAAACATGCGCACATTGAGTGCCTTAACAACTCTCGGTTTGGTTCTTTGGGGATTCTCGGTGCCCGCTATGTTTCTCCTTTGGGATCTCAACCTGTTGGCGATAGTAACGGCTCTTATCTGGATAGTTGGAATAATAGCGAGTTATTTCACCGTCTACAAGAACATACAAAAATATTACGAAAGAGCAAAATAACGTTCGAACCCTCTGGCTTCATTGTATATGGCACTGCGTTTTCCCGCCAAGAAAATTAAGCCGTTAACTGCTGGGGTTCTTTTGCTTGTAGCTTCCGAAGCTGAAACTTCAAAATATTCATCTTTCTCAAAACCGCTAGAACGGCCAAAACCAAAACTATCGCGCCTAGCGACTCTGTAATCGACTGCCCTGTAATCCCTATTGATGACAACCCCAGAAACAGCCCTGAAACCCCGGCGATGCTGAAGCTCAAAGCAACTGAAAGCACCGCTTTTTCAGGTAAATCCAATTTTCCTTCATAAAACAGAAAACTAATCAAACAATAACCAGGCAGAAAAGCTACAAATACGAATCCTAAAACGGCTGTGATTACGTTAAGAGGGAAAACATTCGGAATAAGATAAACACACAACAAAGTCAACGCTGTATAAAGAACGATTATTCCAAACCATTTGAGGGCATTCACTTTCCGCGGCACTTCAAAGTTTCTCAAAAAATAAAAGGGTGGAGATTAGAGGAACATCTTGAAAATCGGGTGTTCTTCGCTTAGCGGTCTAGTTTCCAGGTCAGCTGCTGCCGATGCAATATACGTGTCAACGACTGCTATGGCTGGCATTACCCATTCAGCTTGTTCTGCAGGTCCAATCATAAGCCAGTTTGCACCCATAGTCTGCATGATAGCGTTGGTTGCAGTGGTGCATCCTTTACGGAACTCTTTAGCGACATGCGCTTTAACCCAACCCATAGTGGTGACAACGTTTCCGCTGCCTAACCCTACTGGGTGACCATACTTCTCCTTCATGACAGGTATGGTTCTAACAGCAGTGCCCATGTCAGGAGCAAACGCAGGAATAGCAGTATCAATAAGTGGCTTCGTGATTCCGCCTTTCTCAGCAAGTGCCAAAGCTTCAGCGATAACAGCCATTTTTCCTTCGTGGCTGTTGTCTTTAGGGTTGTCAGCAAGAACTATAGACATTTTGATTCCACTATCTTTTAGGATTGCCAATTCAGCATCAGTTACGCCTTTGTAAACAGAGTTGTAGAAGCATCTGTCAGCAAGACCCATCTTCTTAGCCATAGTTGCCGCTGCCATACGAGTCTTTGGACTCATCGCATCTAACATGATCGGAGCATCACAGTGTTTAGCAACGAAATCAATGTATTTTCCGAAAGCTTCTTCCGTTGTTCCAACTACATCAAAACCGAACGGCACGCCAGACATGTCACTTTGAGTTTGCATCGTGTTGATAATTTTCTCTGCTTCCGCGGCGTCAAAAATGCCTTTGTTTGCGTCCTGAACCATCTTCTGACCTAGCCAGAATATTGAGCCAATGACGAAAGTCGGCAGTTCTCCTGGTTGACCGCCCACTTTGACTTTAGCTATGTCATATATATTCTGCGGAGTATTGAATTTCTTCATGCTACTTCATCCGATTTTCGAGTTTATTTTCCGGCAGCTTTCTTCGCGATTTCGGGGGCTTCTTCTTTGTTCTTGCCGAAGAGTGCGCCGATTGCATCAGCGTCTTCTTTCTTAACGGCTGCGCCACCCATGATTATCTTGACACTGCCCAATCCAGCGTCTTTGAGTGCTTGGACAAGCTTTGGCAGGTTATTCTTTGCGGGAACTGTATTCACTGAAAGCGCTACTATGGTTGCGTTGTTCTCTTTGATTTTCTGGATGAAGACATCGATTGGTGCACTTTTGCCTGCATCAATTGTCTTGAATCCTGCTCTTTTGAGTGATTTGCGAACTGCTTCTTTAGCGGTGTCGTGCATATCTGGTTCAATGTTGCCGATAACAACTGTGGCTATGGGATTGGTAGGTTCCGGTGGCTCCTTTTCCATCATAGATTTTAGCCATGACATTTTTAAACACACCTTTTTTTATTTTGAGTTTGTTTTACTGTCGGGTTTTATATTGGAATACATATTTAAACTTTGACATCTCTAACATTTGCCTAAAAGAAACTGCAACCGCATGGCTGAGGCACTAGATTAAATGTTTAAAACTTCCAGAAACTACCTGCTTCTATCTCTCGTTGTAATCTTCGCTTTCGTCTACCGTATTGTTTTGATGTTGCGGGAGACTTTTCCCCCAGGCGCTGACATCGGACTCCACAACAGTATTATATACTCGATTACGCAGTCAGGCAACACGAATTTCCTGTATAACTATTATCACATGGGCGGCGGTTCCTCAGTAACTTTCCCAGGCTATCACATCTTCGTTTCCTACATTATCTTGTTAACTGGCATGCCTGATTATTTGGCTCATGCGCTGGTGGTTTCGCTTTTCTCCTCGCTCATTGTGTTAGTGGCTTTCTTGATAACCAAGAAGGCTTGGAACGTTTCAGCTGCCTTGATTGTGGCTTTCTTGGTTGCGGTTTCAAGGTTTGACATAGAGATGCTAATGTGGGGAGGCTACCCGAATGTGATAACTCTGATGCTTATTCCCTTGGCGTTTTACCTGTTTCTGGAGAAGGATAGGTTTTCGTTTCTTCCATTTCTCGTTGTGACCTCTATTATTTCTGGAGCAATATTTCTAACTCATTCGCTCAGTGCAGCCCTGTTTGTAGTTATCACGCTAGCCACCGTGGTTTTTGGAACCGTCTTTTCAAGAAAGGTTGGCGAAGGGCGAAAAAAACTCTTCATCTGGCTTCTGCCGCTTATTCTTGGAGCTCTCCTGATTGCTCCGTTTCTAATTCAAGTGGCACCTGGATACTTAGGCGCCAACTCTGACACCTTCACGGGTGGAATCGCAGATATCCGTCAGGCGCTGTTGTCAACAAAGGTGCTTCCGATTGATCTCGTGCTGCCCCTTTTCGGTTGCATCATTCTATTTTTCCTGTTCTCAAGAAGATACTTGGGCAAGTACCTGACGGTCCCAGCAATTCTTCTAGCGTTATGGACGGTGATTCCTGCTATTCTAACGCAAGGCTATCTGGTGGGGCTTTACACTGATTACAATCGCTTCATGTACTTCGTCATCTTGCCCGTCATCATGCTGATTGGCATGGTAATCTATCACAGCGCAACCTTTTTGGCGGAGGCGTTTGACTGGCTTTTATCGATGGCTAGAGATCTGCCGCAGGTTCGAATTGGCGAATACAAGCGTTTGAAGCGGTTGATGCCGTATTTTACCCGCAAGAACATGTTGTCCGCGTTGCTCATCGCTTTCTTGCTGTACACGTTTTTAACCGTGACCGTGTTTGTGACTCCTTCCACAGGCATTGAAGTGCAAAGTTTCTACCAACTCATGAACAACCCCAAGTACGAGGCAATCCAGTGGGCTAAGACTAATACTCCAACGAATTCGCTTTTCGCAACCGACGCCGAGTATGGCTGGTGGTTTTCAGGTTTCTCGCAGCGCCCAACCATAAGTGCAGTTGAGCCACAGTACTTGACTAATGCTCGCGAGTTCGAGCCTTCTAAGGTTGCACGTTATGTTTTGGACACGTATTACCTTGTGGATAATGGCTTAATTCAAGTTCGCGAAGACGGAGGATACATAGGAAGACACAACCCTGAGTTTTTAGCTAAACTCAACGACTCCAACTCATATTTCCCCTATCCATTCTTCAACTTTGACAACAGCAAAATCTCCGTCTCATACAGGGCGGGAGAGACCCAGTTGCCTATGAAGACCTACTTGTCTAATGTTCCAGTTGTCGAGATGCATATGGATGTGGAAAACAGCAATGACACTGTATCAATTTATGTGACTAGGCAGAACCAGTTTTTCACTTTCACTCAGGTAACCACGATTTCTAACGGCTTGAGGTTTGCAAATATGACTGAAACTATAGCAAGCATTGACTCAACTGTGACTTTTGACGAAGTCAGCTTCACGTTGCCAACGAAGGGCACTTTTGCCCAGTATGGCAACGGCTCGACAGTGGGCGAGTTTGACCAATTTGCGCAGGTTGCGGGTCAAATAATATTTACAGAAAGCCAACCAGCTTCAAGCTGGTTGAAGGGTTACTTGATTATGGATTACGACTTAGCCGCTAAGACTGATGCGAACATGTCTTTCTCCGTTGGACTTTACCAGTTCAAGCTGAGTGACTCGAATCTAACTGCATATTCTCCGGAGGAGGATTTGAAAGAATCCTATGTGAAGATGCTTTACGAAAACGCCCAGAAATACACGCAGCCCGTTTTTCCCATTTCCACTTTACCTATGGATATCTTTGATTACCGCCAAGCCATAGCCGACCAAGGAATTGACTACATTGCACTGCGTGATTCTGATGCAATTCCCCGATTCGCCAAAGACCCATTGTTTAACCTTGTGTTTATTAACAGTGATGTTGCCATATTTCAAGTGAAAAAGAACCTTAGCTAGGGAGACCATGTTGTCTTGGTCGTCGTGGATAAAAAAGAAAGATATCTAGAAATAGTCTTCACAACGGTTTTCTCAGTCTTGGTTTTTCTGCTGTTCTTCTTTCTTTTAGGCGCTAACGGCTTAGTCTTGGGCAACGACCCTGCGGTTCACCTGCAGAGAGCACAGTTCTTCCTGAACGCTGGCAGCGTAGATTTATCTGCTCTCGCTTGGTATCCGCCTCTTTACCACCTGCTGCTTGCTACCTTTATGGCGTTTACTGGTGCTACAAGCACGGATCAAGTGCTGGTTCTGATGAAAGCAGTGACTGCGCTGGTGGATTGGCTTCTGGTTTTCTCAGTTTACCTAATTGCCGCCAAATTCTTCAACAAGCGCACAGGGGTTTTTGCAGCTGCACTTCTGCTGTTGTGTTTTCCGTTGTTTGAAATTAACTCTTGGGGCGGCTACACGAGCATCTTGGCTTTGGCGTACATGACGTTGACTTTCATGTATTTGGCTTCGCCCCTGAAGAGTTTTGGTCCTGCGTTGGTGGCTGCGGTTCTGGCGTTTTCCGTGGTTATGTCGCATCAGCTGGCTACGTTTATTTCGATTTTCATTTTGCTGCCCTTCATTATTGTTGTTCTCGTAAAATCTCGAGGTAGAGGCTCCAAAGTCTTGCTTGCGGTGCTTTTGGGTGGTGGAGCGGCCTTCTTGATTTATTATTTGCGTCCGATTTTGCCTTATTTGGGCGATTTGGTTTACATTGTTTTCGTCCAGCTAAAGACGATGCTGTATCAGGTTCCTTCGGTTACGTTTGACGCTTTCATGGTGAACTTTGGGTTTGTGCTTTTCTTTGCTTTCGCTGGGCTGTTTGTGGCGTTTTTCCAGTTGCGGAAGAAGAAGGCGTTGAGTTCCTTTTTGATTTTAGCTTTGGCGTTTCTGGTTCCGTTTGCGTTTTCCCAGTTTTACCTTCTGGGGTTGATGTTGCCTTTTCAATGGTTTGTTTATTATATGACGCCTTTTTTGGTGGTTTTGGCAGGGGTTTCGCTATCTTTCGTAGTTGATTTGGTTCTTGCTTCCTACTTCAACAACCGCAGCAACTGGCGCCGAATTGCTTTGAAGGTTGCGGCTGTTGCGGCGGTTGTGGTTTTGGTTGCGGTGATGGTTCTGCGTTTTCAAACCGTTTCAGGCAGAATTGGCGAGGCAACTACGTTTTACTCTATGTCTGATACTAAGGCGTATGATGCCGGGGCTTGGCTGCAAAGAAACTATCCCGATCCTTCCGCGAAGGTTGTGGTGACGGAGAAGCCTGGACACTGGTTCAGCGTCTACTCAGGCAAGAATGTGATTGCAGAAACTGATCCAGTTATCGAGTGGAATGTATTGGCTGAGTCGGTTTTAGATTTATCTTATGAGATGCAGCATCCGTTGACGATGGTCAGAACTTATGAGGCTAAGGCTGGGAATATTTCGAATGAGTTTTACGCTTCATTGAACATGGTCTGGAGTCGCATCACGTATTTCTGGGAGGACATTGCCAGTTTTTCTTATCGGGACCAGAATGATGTGCTGCATAGTTTTGCGCTTTCCAGTTTAAACCGAACGGTGGCTTTTGACGAATTGCATTTTCCTAAAGTCATGACGGTGACGTATTTGGGTGAGAAGTTTGTGTTGACTGAGAAGTTGTCTATGGCGAATGACACTTACACGGTTGATGTTGTTTGGCAGTTGTCTGCTTTGGATGAGGATTTGAATTATCCCGTTCTGTTCCTAAATGAGTATTTTGATCCGAAGCTTGCATTTAACGAGGCTTACGTTCCAGGCGTGTTGAACTGGGCGAATCCATGGAGTAACGCGACTAATGTGCATGCGAATCAGTGGGCAGCTGTTGATTTTTCGCAAGGGGCTTTGGCTTCGGATAATCATGTTGATTTTTATGATTCTCAGAATGAAGTGGGGGTCGGTTTCAGGTTCGTTGATATTCCTGATTCTGGGAACGTGGGTGCTTTATACATTCCTTCGGGGTTTGGCAATATTGATGCTGTACGGTGGCAGTACGCGTTTTAC
>JBGOXQ010000075.1:0-7886 GCA_041479225.1 Bathyarchaeia archaeon | reverse complement strand
TTCTTTGAAGTCTTTGATAGTTGTGTATTCTTACCATCACAACAATACCCAAAAAGTAGCAGAAGTCTTCGCAAAGGTGCTTGATGCACAGATAAAAGCTCCACAACAAATCAATCCAGAAGAGCTTCAAGATTATGACTTAGTAGGCTTTGGGTCAGGGATAGACACTGGCAAAAACTACAAAGAACTCCTTGACTTTGCAGAAAGACTACCTCAAGTCAAAGACAAGAAAGCATTCGTCTTCTCAACCACTGGAATGCCAGTTGGCATCTCAGGTCAACAGCGATTGGAAGAGTACACGAGCAAATGTCATACGACCCTTAAAGAAACTCTTCAATCGAAAGGCTACACGATTGTTGACGAGTTTGGTTGTGCAGGTTTCAACACTAACAAATTTCTCAAATATTTTGGTGGACTAAATAAAGGAAGACCTAACAGTGAAGACCTCAAACATGCGGAAGCCTTCGCTGAGAAGCTGAAAGTTTAAACCAAACTAAAAACGAAAAGCTTGACAAACTTAACTTTCACTTTCGCCGCCGCTTCCATGACGAACTTTAACAGCGACACCCGTTTTGAATGCCTTCATCTCCGCGCTGGACAATAACGCGCGTCCAACCGCCAGCACATGTTTTTGTTCATCGAGGACTATGACTTCTTCCTTCGCATGAATTTCCTCGTCAGCCTTAACCACATGCACCGCGAAAACGTCGCCGCCGTCAGCGATGTACTTCGCGACATCCTGCCTAACCGTGACTGAACAGTGCAGGGCAGAAGATAGGTTTTCCATGAGGAGCTTCGCCGCGGTGATGCTAAGTGACAGGAAGCCGTCGGTGGGTCGCAACGTCGCTAAGCGGTTGCCATACAGGTTGATGTACCGTATCCTCCTTGTAGCGCGGCTGTACTGGATTTCCACATCCTCTGGAAAGAGCTTAGCGCCGACGCCTGCACCAAACTGATAGTCCGCTATGCTTCTGATGCGCGCAAGAGAATTATCCACACTGTTCACCGTAAATACTGATTTTTAGATTCGACAACTATAAACATGCCGCACACAATAAAAGCAATCGGGTAAACCACATGCGATGCGAAGTCTGCGGACGCAAAATCCACGAAACCCCAAACAAAGTCATAATCGAAGGCGCCAAACTTACAGTATGTAACGAATGCGCCAAACATGGCACGGCAACATGGGAAGAAGGCCCAAAACCCAGAATTATGCCTCAGAAGCAAGGTACAACTGCCATTCCCATTCAAGGACCGATTCAAATTAGGAAGAGGGTTATTCAGGCAAGAGTAGACACTAGCCAAGAGGTAGTGGAAGACTACAGCGAAAGAATTAGACAGGCAAGAGAGAAACTGGGACTCAGCCATGAAGACTTAGGCAAGAAAATCAACGAGAAAGAAACCGTTCTGCGCAAGATCGAAACGAGAAAGCTGTCACCTAACAACCTGCTGGTGTCAAAGCTTGAGCACACCCTGAAAATTAAGCTACTTGTTCCAGTGGTGGCGGAAGAAAAAGCCCCACAAAACATTCCCAAAATCTCCAGCCGTGAGTTAACGCTTGGCGACCTGATAAAAGCGGAGAAGGAAAAGGGAGAGTAGCCTGCCGAACGAAAGCCGTCATAGTACAGCGCCGCCTGAACCGTGAAGCTTCAAGTCTGCCAGAACTCAGGGCACTGGCGGAATCCGCGGGATACCTTGTTGTGGCAGAAATGGAGCAAACCAGAAAACCCGACGCCCGCTACCAACTGGGCGCGGGAAAAGTGGAAGAACTCGCTCAACTGGTAAAGGAAAAAGACGCTGAAAAAGTAATCTTCGACAACTCATTAAGGCCGCTTCAGGCTTATAATTTGGCGAAAGCCACAAAGGTCGAAAACATAGACCGCTTCCAACTAATTCTGGAGATCTTCACCAAACGAGCCACAACCACGGAAGCAAACCTCCAGATTCAGCTGGCAACTCTGAAGAATGAGTTGAAGCATGCGAAAGAAAAAGTGAGACTTTCCAAGAGAGGGGAGCAACCTGGATTCATGGGCATAGGAGTCTACGAAGCCGAAGTCTACACAGAAGCAATTAAAAGGCAAGTTTACACTATCAGAAAAAAACTTAGCAAAGTCCAAGGAAAACGCGTTTTGCACCGTGACAGAAGAACAGAGCTGGGCTTTTTCTCCATATCTTTAGCAGGATACACAAACGCTGGCAAAAGTTCACTGTTTAACTCTCTGGCAGGAGCAACAACAAAAGTGGACAATGCATTGTTCACGACGCTTTCAACGACCACTAGGATTATTGAGTTTTC
Source organism: Bathyarchaeia archaeon (assembly GCA_041479225.1). Classification (GTDB taxonomy): domain Archaea; phylum Thermoproteota; class Bathyarchaeia; order Bathyarchaeales; family Bathycorpusculaceae; genus JADGNF01. The sequence continues at coordinate 5,587 of JBGOXQ010000075.1, read as the reverse complement.
GAACAGAAAATTCCTGTTAACTGACACAGTCGGCTTCATAGATCGCTTGCCTCTGTCGCTTATTGAAGCGTTCCATTCGACGTTGGAAGAGACGATTTACTCTGACCTTATAATCGTAGTTTTAGACATAAACGAGCCCATAGAAACGATTGAGAAAAAGAACAAAACCTGCCAAGAAACCATAGACCGCATAGGAGCCTCAGGCGTCCCCGTGATAACAGCGCTCAACAAAATCGACCGCATGACAGAGGAAGACGCAAACCAAAAATTCGAGCAGCTTAAAGAAACAACCAAAAATCCCTTCCTCATATCCGCCCTTAAACAGACAAACCTTGACCAGCTTAGAACGGAAATTCTGCGGAAACTCGAAGGCTACATCCGTGCCTCATTCACTGTTCCAAACACTAATCAAGCTATGCCGTTCATTTCGTGGGTGCATACTAAAACAGAAGTTAAGAAAGTAAATTACTTAGAAAACACTGTGCAGGTGGTTTTTGAAGCAGACCCTGAAATAGCTGAAAGAGTCAAGAAACGTGTGGAAGAACTCAATGGAAAATTCGAAACAAACACCCAGCCCCAATAAAGAAGACGCACAAAAAATTGTCATTCTAAGGTGGGGTCACAGAGCGCAAAGAGATGCCAGACTCACAGCCCACGTTGCTTTGACTGCACGTGCATTAGGCGCATCAGGCTTCGTGCTTTCCGACGCGGTGGATGAACACATTAGGGAAACCGTGGAAAAAGTCACTGCAAGCTGGGGTGGCAACTTCTCTTTTGAGATGGGTACATCATGGAAAAAAACGGTGCGCGAATGGAAGTACAGTGGCGGTATTGTTGTCCATTTGACTGCTTATGGCGAAAACATCCAAACAAGCGACGCTTTAAACAGAATCAGAAGCTCAGGCAGAAACATTCTGATCATAGTTGGTAGCCAAAAAGTGCCCAGAGAATTCTATTCAGCGGAAATTTCAGACTTCAACGTGGCAGTCGGAAACCAGCCCCATTCTGAGTGTGCTGCGTTGGCGATTTTTCTGGATAGGTTCTTTGAAGGAAAGACTTTGAGTAAGACCTTTGATAATGCGAAGATGAAGATAGTTCCTCAAGAAAGAGGTAAAAAGATAGTGTAGCATGGTAGTTTCATGGTAGTTTCAGCAATTATTTTAAGAAGAGTTTTATTGGACGACAGCGCATATATCAGGTGTATAAGTGAATCAGACTATGTTATCGACAATTGACGATGCAACATTGATGAAAGTCGCCGTTTCGCTCGGCGAGGAAGAAGCGGTTAAGCTTATTGAGTTCCTCAAGACTCTGGATGAAATCACAGATGATGAGATATCCAATAAAACCGGAATCCGCTTGAATTCTGTACGCAAAATCCTTTACAAACTTTACGACCATTCCCTTGTAAGCCTGAGGCGAACTAGAGACCCTAAAACGGGATGGTTCATTTTCCACTGGAGACTTCAACCAGATCAGCTGGAAGGCTTCATTTTAAGCCAGAAACGCAGGGTCCTCGAGAAACTTAACGTTCGACTGGAATACGAGACAAATCATGATTTTTACACTTGCAATACACCTGGATGTAGGCGAGTAACTTTTGAAGAGGCGGTGGAAGCAGTTTTTCACTGCTCCGCCTGTGGCAAACCCTTAGCTCATTCTGAAAACGAGAAAATGATAGTGAATTTGGGAGAGAAAGTTGAGCAATTAAGGAAGGAACTGGGTGAGTGACAAGCTTCCGTCTCGGGAGCAAGCCCTGAAACTTCTCCATGAAAACCATTGTTCAGCAAGGGTTATAAAACACTGCAAAGCCGTGGCAGAACTCGCCGTTGAAACTGCGAAGGCGTGCCAGAAAAAAGGGGTAAAAGTCGATGTTGAACTTGTGGAAATCGGAGCTCTCCTGCATGATGTTGGACGCTCAAAAACCCACTCAGTCAACCACGTTGTAGAAGGGGCAGAAATAGCTAAAACAGCAGGTTTACCTGAGCCTGTTGTCGCGATTATTAAGCGGCATGTCGGAGGCGGCATAACAGCCTCGGAAGCCAAAGAATTGGGGTGGCCAAAGGGAAATTATTTTCCGATGACTCTGGAAGAGAAAATTGTTTCTTACGCGGATAAACTGATTGAGACTTCGGAGCGTGTGCCGATTGAATTTACTATTAATAAGCTTCGTGAAGAGAAGTTGGGCATTGCCGCTGATAGAGTTCGTGTGCTTTATGATGAAATAGTGAAACTTGCTGGCGAAACCTCATGACCGCGCTGACTCTGCTGACTAAGATTTATAGTTCTACTCAGAGAAGAGAAATCGACGAAACCATAAAAAACTTGTTCGAAGGCTTAGATGCCCAAGCGGCAGTTGACCATTCTTTAAGCGACAGGTGGGTTCACGTGACGCTGTCAGGAGAAGATGAAAGCGTAGCAACTAACCTGTTGGCTAGAGACTTCGGATTTTGCCCAGAGAATCTGGAAAACGTTGAGAAAGCTTCCGTGCTGAAGGGTTTTATCACTAATCTAGAGAAAAGCAAAGAAGAATTAACCGTGGACATCGGCGTATCCAAGCCTAAAGCAACCAACGCAAGCATACCACTCAGCCATCTGCAGATGCAACTTGCAGGCGGAAGAAAAAGCAGTCTGCAGAAAATCGCGGAAACATGGGGCATCTCCGAATACCTCCCACTCACAATCAAAGTCATCAACGTAAATGCAGAAGAAAACAAGATAGAAGCAGAATTAGCAACTGCGCAAATTGAGAAGCTTATGCTTTGGCGAGACTCACTTCTAGATAGGCTACTGGTTCTGGGCGCATCCCGTAATCAGCTGGATACAGCTGTGGAACAAGCTGAATTGGAACGAGACGTAATCAACATCGAAGCCCTAGGAATGTTTGAACATGCTTTAGTCTGCAAACTGGGTACGGATGCGGCGGGATTGATTTCCAGAATCGGCAGAAGACTCAGAAAAGCCAGATTCACCGTCTTTAACCCTAAAAAAATCACCACGTTTCTCGAAGCACCGCAAGTGCCAAGCAAAAACTAACAAAGCAATCAAGTTTACTGTTCTTTTGGGAGAACCATTCTGTTCTTCAGGGAGAGCTAAAAGCAACTTAACGCAATACAATGTTGAGGGAAATGAAGAAAGCAATCCTTACGGCTATTATTGTCGCTATTCTTTCAGTTTCTCTGTTTGCCTCAATTGAAGCTGTTGAGATGGCAAAGGCTAATTGGGTGTACATGCCCCAGTCACCCAATACTGACCCGCCAACAATAATTTTTCTATCGCCAATCAACAATTCCACATATGTGGATAATGTTAATTTGAATTTTACAGTTACTAAGCCTGACTCATGGATTCCAAGTGGCGATAAGCCTTATGGCAGTATCCGTTCAATCGCTTATACAATAGATGGACAAGAACACATTCTCTATACAGCTCACGATCAGATTCCCTTTGACGACCTAGAACCTAATACCAACTTTAACTTAACATTTAAAGAAATATTGTCTGATGGACCACATAGCCTGAAGGTAAATGTTGAGGCAGCAACTATTTACTGGAAATGGTCAACCCCAGTAAATGGCGTTAGCGCACTCTTAATCCAAGAATATCCGATGAGCGCTTCAGACTCAGTAAGTTTTAGTCTAGTGACTTTGCCCAAAATCCTAAACCTATCAATAGAAAACAAAACGTACAACGCAACTCCTATCCTATTGAACTTCACAATAGATGAACCAACCTTGTGGATAGGCTACAGTTTAGATCATCAAGAAAATATTACTCTGCAAGGAAACACTACCCTTACTAGCATTGCTGACGGCTCTCACAGCATCGTTGTTTATGCCAATGATACCACAGGAAATGAGGGAAAATCTAACACTGTTTTCTTTACGGTAAACACTCATCCTTCACCATCACCAAGTCCAACTCAAAACATATCTCCTTCTAATTCTCCAACACATCAACCAACACTAGAGCCTAGTCCAACATCACATACTTATCACGGTGAAGACTTCACACCAACAATAATCATATATGGCTTGATAGCAATCGTTGCTGTTATAAGCTTACTAGCATACTTTGCAAAACGCAAAGGATGCAAGTAAACTGAGAGAGAAAAGTTTCCATTTAGGCAACGGATGCACAGCCAATTCACGCCAACCTAAGCCGAAACACGCCATTCTGCGCCGTTTAGCGCCCACCGTCAAGCCCGATTCAAGCCCCAAAGCAAAAAAGCAAACCGAAACACAAACATCACAGAAGAGAGGGGTATAGACTGCTCCGAGCAACAGTTCTCAGACGCGCAGAAACTGGCATCCCACTTTTTTTGCTGCTTCAGCATCTGTGTCTGCGTTGCCCACGAACAAGATGTCTTTTAAGGGCACTTTGAGCTTCTCGGCAGCCATCAAAAGCTGTTCGCTTCTGCTCAGCGAATCCTCACGCGTAACCACCACATCAAAACGCAGCCCGAACTCGACAGCGATAATTTCAACGGCTTTCTTGCCCTGCAACGTAACTAAAGCTTTTGGTTTATCCGCGTATTGTCGGTAAATGCTCATGCCTTTCTCATTAATCATGCTCTTCTTCGACACGGCAAGCTCAGCCTTATCCCACACGTCAAAAACCTGCTTCCTAGTTTCTGCGTACACTTTGGAAACGGTCTCTGCAACTGGACGAACATTGTCCACATGCATAATCACTTTAAACTCAGCAAACAGCCCTTCCCAATCAACAGGCAAATCCACCAATGTGCCATCCAAGTCGAAGACAACAGCTGCAATCACTGGTACATAGCTCCAAGAACCTTGCCATCCTTCACCAAACGCGCAGGAGCATCCATATGCCTAATCCAATACACATCCGCAGGCAATGCATCATACCGTGCCAACTCTGGAATAGTCTCTTTAAACGCTAATCGGACGCACAAGTAGGGAATGTTTACGCGAAAATCATTGAACAGCACTTTGCTGGCAAACGAAAAAAAGAAACTCGTCGTAAACATCCGTCCAGGGTTAATCTCAGTCACACAAGGCATACCATCTGCGTTGCCCTTCAAATCCACCGAAGCTATCCCGTTGAACTTGGAATCGATTGATAACACGGCTTCTGTGCTAATCTTATTCACCGCATTGTCATGCACTGTCCGCTGCACAGAAGGAGTTCCCATGATGCCTGAAGGCGCAAGATAAGGATAAATGTACTCTAAACGCTCACGCGCCATAGAAGTCACCAATTCGCCATCCTTCCATATGCTATGGAACGCTATGTTTCTTCCAGGCAGATGCTCCTGCGCTATGAAGTCCCAACTAACTCCCCGTGATCGCCAATACTTAATCCATGAAATCGCCGTTTCCCTGTTATCCGCTGGAGTACTTCCTTTCCCGCCTGCACCTTTTCGTGCCCTGATCCAAATTGGACTTCCGAACTCGGCGAAAGCTCGGTCCACATCCTCATCCTTCTTCAGCTCAACAGTTCGCGCAACAGGCACACCTTTCTTCGCCCAGACCCTTGCAGATTCCAGCTTGTCTTGGCACGCTTTCACCGCAGCTTTCGAAGGGAGAAAAACCGCAGCTTTCAGCTTTTCGCGTTTTTC
>JBGOXQ010000074.1:0-7925 GCA_041479225.1 Bathyarchaeia archaeon | reverse complement strand
CCTCAAATTTATAGAAACTGCATTGAGTTTGAGGGCTGGGTTTGCGGCTGTCTGCTCTCTGCTACCTACCCCCTCTATTCATAGAGTCAAACCGAATGTAGAACCCTGATTTCACTAATGCCCGTCTTCTGCACTGGTGCTTAGAGGAACTACCCCATCACTTATTTATCTCTGCAAACGTGATGATTGACGAACTATAAATCCCTCTTGAAAATAAACGGGTAGCGGGTTTGGAAATGTTCCTAATGAAGCATGCGTTATCGTTTTATTCTTCCTGCTCCATTGCATTTTGGGCATCGTCTTCTAGAATCCCCCGTACCTATTGACCCTTCACCATGGCATTCAGGGCACGTGACTAACCAATCTTCATCACGCTCATACCTTCGGGACATAAGAATCACTTTCTAGAATGATGCTTTTATTTGCCCTTTCAATTATTTAAATTTTTTATGACTTGCATTTTGACAAGGCAGCAGGAATCCTACTGATTACTCAAAACACTTAGGTACTGAAATAGCTAACAAGTGTAAGTTTTCTCCAAGTGCTTTTGATTTCTTGGTATGTTTGTGAAGTGAAAAGATAATGCTCTATTCCTATTTCTCATGATGACTTTCTTATTTCAGCATCTATTTTAACCTTAATTCTTTCATCTACCCCAAAGTGGTTTTGCATTCTCTGGTTTAGTCTCAGCAGTTTATAAGCGTCGGAGCTGTTATATAATCGGGGACTTATAGAACGATTTTTGGGGATGAGAATAGAGTGTTGACTTGTAAAAATAGTCATAATGAAATATCGTTTGCATCGTTTAAGTGCAGAATGTGCAAAGTAAGTTTGTCTAATCCTACTGAGTTGAGAATGCACAGTATGGTAAAGCATAAGGGGCACATGCTCCTCTCAATAAAAACTTGACAGATATTTTTTACTTCAGTTGGCGTAGCGCGCTGCCTTATCCCGATATTTGCGCTGAACTGATAGCTCTTAAGAAAAGGCTTGTTTTCAAGGCTTTTTAGCTAAAACCTGTTTGCCGAATTGGAGCGTTAATAATTCTTAATTTTCGCTCAGCGTTTTTCTAAAGTCCAACTGTTAGACGCTTTGCGCTAACAAGTACTCTTGCGATTGTTGTTCTCTGCTCGTTTTGCGGCGGATTTGTTTTACTCTTTGTTGTTTTATTCTTGTGAGTTTCGATTCAAAGGGCATATGCCGCGGCGTGCTTAGCTTCTTCTCTCGCAAGGTAATGTCTCTTTCAATGGAGACCATCATTTCTTCATCTTGAGCAATGCCAAGTCGCTCTAGTGCACAATAATGTTCCAAAATATCCTTTAACTCTGGAACAGTAAAGTTATTCCAATGAGGCATTGGTTCTTGAACTTTCATCTATGATTCCTCGGATTTAATTTTCTTTAAGCAATTCTTCCTGAATAGATATGTGCCACTAGCTGTTTAAAAAACTATCTATTTGTTCAAGAAAGCATCTTTTTAAGAGCTAAGTTTCCAAAAAATGAGACAAAAAAACTAATTAGTTGAACATTTGTTCAAATTATCGCGCTGTACTTTCCATTCATTTTGTGATGAAGGCAGGTTATGAAACAGCTTTGTCGAATCTTCCCATGTTCTCAGCAGCTTCTCTATTCAGAACCAAGCACAGCAGGCTGCGGTGTGCATATGAAGTAACGCTTCCTATGCGCTACGGCTCTTCTCCGTGGATTTCGCTTGGTAACTCTTTGTTTTCTAGTGGATGAAGAAACTCTGAAGTAACCTCGACCAAGTTGAGTTCCCCCTTAAAGAGGCATTTAACCATAACATCTTGTTTTTCATCAACTATTTTTTGTCCAGTGGAAAGAAGCCTGTCTTCTTGAATGGGTGTGGGACTTGAAAAAATCAAGAACTGCTCGATTTGAGAACGCATAACTTTTTTTCCCGAAACCAAAAAAGGCAAATTATCGTTATAGGGCTGCACGTAATGGGCCATTAATTCTTCATACGAAGTGTTGAAGGCGCGGAAACGTCTCACATTCTTTTTGAGACCAGTATAATATTTGAGGGCTAAAAGATAGTATGCCATATAATCTCATTGAATATAGGCTATGAATAGCACAAAAACCTTACGCATGCACCAACGTTCCCAAGATACAAATGAGGAGGTTATGATGTGAAATTGAAAACAAAAGACGAAAGCTAAAAAGCAAAAAAGTCCGAGTTGTCCTTTCCTCAAAAGGTTCTTTCAGTTTGCCTTATATCAAGTTAAAAAGTACTCTGAGGACAACAACTAAAACTATTATCAAAACCACTACTACAATAGCAGACCACAGAAACCTACCAACGCCCATTTGTTCAATCACCCCTGAATATTTAGAACATTTACCCAAACAAACTAAGGCAATTGTGCTTTTAAGCATGTGTGGTGGGTACTAGAGACCACAATTTCATTACAACAATGAAAGATGAAAGTGAGAAAGCAAAGTTCTCTCCAAGTTGCTGATTGGAATATTCTTGAAATGAAAAGCGATCGATTTTGTTCTCATAGAAGAAAACTCTGTTTGCCAGTGAGAGCTAAAAGCAACTTACCCCAATAAGGTAACGAGTGAAATGAAGAAAACGCTCTTAATGGCAATCATAATTTCCGCACTCTTAACTTCAATATTAGCTGGAGCGCAGGCTGCCAATTCAGCAATGGCTAATCCTCTGTCGCCTCCGCTCATTCGGGTCTATTCTCCACAGAACAACAAAATCTACTCTTCAAACGAAGTGCAACTGAATTTTACCATAATCCCAAACACAGGCGTAAACCTAACATCATTCTCTTACAGCCTTGATGGACAAACTACAAAGGCAACCAACGGAAGCACAATTCTAACCGGCTTATCTGCTGGGTCGCATACCTTGATAATTTATGGCAATTGGTCTTATCCATTTCAGGTTTACAACAATAATTTAGAAACAATCTACTTCAGCACAATCTATTCACCACCATTGGTCACATTTACCATAATCCTATTGGCTGCTATCGCCATCATTTTGTTGATATTTTTCAAGAAACGCAAACAATTAATTGCCACACTTAAAAGAAGAAAAACTGCTAGTTTCTGGGTTGGCTTGGCATGTTTCTTGTTCTTTGCAATATTATTTTTTGTCCCTGGTGTGTGGCACTTCGTAAATGACTATTTGTTTTCACATTTCCTCAAAGGCGAAAGTGACGGACCACTTTTCGGTGCTATTATTGGATTATTCTTCATGGGAGTCGGATGGTACCTTATGAGACAAGGCATTAAGAAACAACAGAACGCAGAAAGAAAATAAGAAAAAGAAATAGTTTGATCGTGTAAGCTAAGAAGGCTGTGGGTTGATTCTGGAATCGCAAATCATAAAAGCCTCCGCCGTCCACTCTCAAAGGCACAGGACGCACAAACAATGCCTACCCGCGGTCTCTACGTCGGAAGATTCCAGCCCTTCCATCTAGGCCACTTAACCGCCATCAAAAACGTCCTCGAAGAAGTAGAGGAAATCGTAGTGGTCATCGGCAGCGCCCAGTACAGCCACACTAAGCATGACCCGTACACGGCAGGCGAACGCCTAGTCATGATCCGCAACGCGCTGGAGGAAGCAGAAATTGACCCTGCCCGCGTCTGGGTGGTTCCCGTGCCCGACGTGCATCTGCATATGATGTGGGTTTCCGCCGTCGAAGGCTACACACCCAAGTTTCACATAGTTTACAGCAACGAACCGTTAACGAAGCGGCTGTTCATGGAGGCAGGCTACAAAGTGAAAGGCATCCCGTTCTTTGAGAGGCAATTCTACTCTTCCACGGTGGTCCGCGAAAAAATGCTTGTAGACGACAGCTGGCGAACGCTGGTTCCCAAAAACGTGGCGGACTTCATTAGCGAAATAGATGGCGTCAACAGGCTCCGCGAACTCAGCCGAACCGACAAAATGTAAGAGCCCTAGCCGTTGCTGAAAACAACCGTGCCCGCACACTGAGGGCGTTTTAAGGAATAGCACAAGTCTTTTAATGAATGGCAGAATATCACGTTTAGAGCAACAGTCAGATGGCTTCAGCGGGTTAAAGCGTGGATTCAACAAATAATGGAGAATCGGGCAAGGAGAAAAGCGGAAGCATTTCCCGTCCTCTTCCAGTGGACCTCATACGCGCATTCGCAATCCTACAGATAATTCTGTACCACGCAGCCGTCGAATCCTACGCTTCATTGACTACGTTGACGTTCGCGCATTCCATGACGTACTGGTGGGCATCCACCGTCTACGAAGCCTTCGCCATAACAGGCGTCCCAATATTCCTCATGCTCAGTGGCGCCCTGCTGTTACAGCCTTCCAAAGTTAACGAGCCTATCAGGGTTCTGCTCAAGAAAAGACTTACGCGCATCGGCGTTGCCTTCGCCTTCTGGGGTGCAATCTACTTCATATGGAGCTACTTTGCTGACCACACAGCCATCACTGTAAGTTCAGTCATTCAGGGGTTACTAACAGGGCCCTACCCTCACTTCTGGTTTCTCTACCTCATAGCGGGATTTTACTTAATCACGCCTATTCTGCGTCCTATAGTGGCTTATGCGGAACTGAAAACTCTAAGGTACTTCGTAATTCTGTGGTTTCTTGGTGTGGCTGGGGTGCCGATTTTTCAGATGGTCACGGGGTTCGGCGTAAACAATGACCTTTTCGCGGTAGGCGGATATATCGGCTACTTCATCTTGGGCTATTACTTAACCAAGGTTAAGCTCCGTTCCGCAACCACCTATTTCCTCATGTACGTTGGCATCATGGTTCTCACGGTGTTTGGCACTTTATTCATGAACTTTCCTTTCCACGCTTTGGGTCAGTACTACTTCTTTTTCTACACTACCTCAGCGAATGTGATAGCCGCCGCCACGGTACTTTTCATAATTCTCATCAAAGCCCCTGCAGACTGGCCTGGAAAAGACCATCCTCGCGTTGGGCGGGTGGTCCACGCTATCAGCTGCAACACGTTGCCCATTTACTTGTTCCACGTAATCGTTCTGTACACGCTTGAAAGAGGCTACCTCTTCGGGTTCAAGCTCAGCATTACGACGGCGGCTAATCCAAGGGCTGAGATTCCCTTCGCCGCCGTAGTTACGCTTTTGATTACTCTCGCTTTAGTTGTGCTTATGAAGAAAGTTCCCATCCTGAAGAAATTAATCGGCTAAAAGCCTGCTTCGATGACGTTCTTAGGCTTCATTACTTCGCGGAGAAGCACCGTGGCGTAGGAACCCCGCAGCAAACTAAACTCCAACCCAACCTGCCACTTCCGCTCGGCAGCGGGGTCAGTGGAAACTTCTGCTTTGAAGCCTCGGATAGGCGCAACTGCCGCGCGAAGCTCACCCCTCGCGGTCACTTCAGGCAGTGCGGCAATCTGGAAATTCTGCGCTTCCACGCCCTCCGCCTCCATGATGCGCTTTTGTATATCGCCCAGTTTGCCCATGGAGAGCTTCTGCCGCACGCCAATGATGGGCACGGCAACCCGCCGCTTGCCAGCTTTAATTGAACGGTTCACTTCTGCCTTATTCGTCGAACTCACCATTGTGCCTGTCCGCGTTATGGGCAACCCTGAACGCTCCACATTCACCACGTAGTCACCCACCAAAGCCGTGCCCAGCGGAACGCCGCACTTGATGCGCTCGCTCAAGAAACGGTTGAAGAGGTAGCTCTGATACGCCTGCACGAACAGCTTCCGCAGCTTAGGCGGCAACCGGCGGAAGGCACCAACGAAGTCTCCGGGAACCTCAACCAAATGCGCAAGCATCAGCCGCTCGTAACGGAGCTGAATTGGAAAAGTCTTCAGTGCCTGCTCAAAATTTTGGGTTTCCTGCAGTTCGCCACGGACCTGCTGCGAAGTTGGGTGCTCGTGCACGCTTGGGTTGGCGAGGAAAACCATCGCTGCTTCTTGCAGGTTGCCTTTGACCATGGCTTTCCCCACCAGATGCGTTATGGCGCGGGTTGTGCCGAAGCGTTGGTGACCGTAAAAGTTAGGAATGCCCCCGAAGTCGGCGAGTTCGCTCATGACTTCTGCTACACGCATCTTCGTCGTAGCTTTCGTTTGGTTTATGCCTCTGATTTTTATGTTGAAGCTGTTGCCCAGCAGATAATACGTGGATAACTGCTCATGAAAATAGCCCACAGGACGCAGCTCTATGTCTTTAACATGGACTTTCGCTGCATCTTCGGCAGAGACTCCTTCGATGGTTATGTACTGCGCCGTGATTGCTTTGGCGTCTTTGATGCCCGCGAAGCTGATACGTGCCTGGTCTATGCCCAGCTCTTTCGCCACGTTCTTCACGGCTATGAAGGTATCCCAGTTATGCTTCGCCAAGATGCACAGCAAGAACCGCTGCCTCAACGGCGAAGCACCCAACACAGGTTTCGCAGCACCTTGCTCTATGGCAGCTTTGGAGCCGTCTACAAGAACCTCTTCAACACGAAAATCTTCAACTGCCCTGCGGATGGCTCCGCCGACCCCAGCCGCCTCAGTTACGTAGACTTCCATGCCTATCTGGCGGTCAATCAGCGGAACCTGCACGCTAGCGCCCTCACAGCAGCTTAAGCTTACCCGTTATGCGGTCAATCATCTTTTCAGGCGCAGGACCAATCCCAAGGCACGTTACGGTGCCTTCTGGAACCTGCGTCAAACCGCGGTCAACAATCAACGCATGAGGCAAACCCATTTCATCCGCCTGCCGCTCAACCTCTGAAAGCTCCGCTTCGTCTTTGACTTTGACGGCGATTTTGCGCTGCCCCTCGTACATCCAAGCTTCCCACCAAGCTTTGTGCCGTTTATGCGCCTCATCCGCCGCAGAAATAGCTGCATGTCCCGCCTGCGCTGCAATCTTACCCTTACCCATTTTCAAATCCGCACGAAACACAAGAACCTGCTTATACTCAAACTCACCCAAGGCAATTCCTCACAAACGCTAAGAGTTAACTTCCCACATTTTAAGGATTTGCAGACAAAGCCAATGAAGACAAGATTGTTTGATCATGTCACAAAACGGTGCTCCAAACAACCAGTTATGGTGTACTTTATAGCTTCATAGCTAATTATTCGGTAATCGACTTAGAAATATAAATTGAAGGTTTGGTCAATAACCTTCTGCGGTGAGATGTTGAACGAGCAGGAACTAAAAGTTGGCTCGAGAGGGCAGATCGTTCTTCCCCCAGAAGCTATGAAAAAGCTGAAGTTGCAGCAGGGGGATAGGGTTTTGTTCCGACTGGAAGGCGACAGAATAACTGTGACAAAAGTAGCTGAGAGTAACAGATAGCAGGGATAAGGGTAGAAAAGCGCGCAACAGCGAATAGCTAAGTAGTGAAAAAAAGAAATACTAGTAACAGTCTAACAAGCTATTATGAAATTACTTTTTGAAGAAGCACTCCAGACGTGCTTCAAACCACCCGAAGATAGAATTAAGAAACTTAAGGCGTGGGTTGACAATGCAAACTCTGCAAGAGACACAAATAATCTAGAAGCGTTTCCAAATCAGTATGACAAGGCTGAAGAACTAATTACTTTCTACACTTTTGCTCCTTTGGTGTTGAGTCTAAATAGAGTAGGTTTAACCAACCATATTCTTGGGTTAGCTGGTATCAGTCCATTTGAAGAGAATGTAGTAAGTGTAGAACTGGAACGACAATTTAGCCCCCCAGCGGGCTATTTGCAGTGGCTCAAAAAAGAGGTTAAGAATCATCCAATAAGGTACATCAGAGAGAAGTCTGCTGACCATCTTAAAACAAATAAGCCCTTGGAATCACGCACTCATGTAGACGCATTTATTGAAACTGACAAGTTGCTTATCTTTTTTGAAATCAAGTACACATCAGACATTGCTTATAGTACAACTTACAATCCTTACAGAAACCAATTAGCAAGGTTAATTGACGTTGGGCTAGATATAGCGAAGTGT
>JBGOXQ010000073.1:0-8077 GCA_041479225.1 Bathyarchaeia archaeon | reverse complement strand
CCAGCACTCAGATGGATCCAGCATCACCGGAGCCAATTTACTCGGCTCAGTCATCAATAATGATCAAGACATGTTCGTCATAGAGGTTTACAAAGACGGAAGCGGAAGATACATGATGCTATGCTACGGCTTCGGCTGGAAAGGAACATACGCAGCTGGAAAATTCTTCGACACAACAATCTACCCCAACCTTGATTCCTACAACATTAGCTGGATTATCGTCAAGTGGCAGGACACCAACAGCAACGGCTTCGTCAACAACCCAGGCGACGGCGACACCTACACCGTCGTTGCGCAAACCACATAATTTCCCATCTTTCTTTATCAGCTACCTGATGTCAGAATTGGTGTGTTGAAGAAATGGATAATCAAGCTCTGTCAAATCTTCATCGGAAGCACGCTCACTTATTCACAACAATTTAAGGCTGTGTTTTATAGTCCCCAGCTTTGAAAAGCGCTTTGATGCTGCGCGTTATCTTTGCTTTTCTTGTGTTTTTTTGGTTTTTCAGCGGTGCCTTTGAACCTGTTGATTTTAACGGTGTTTCCTTCACTTGAGACCCAGTGAGTGCTGTTGAGGTTTCGGTGGTAAACGAACTTGGTAACTGCGTGCTGCAATTCCTGCGCAGACAGCTTTTCTGAATTCAACGTCAGCTTTTCCTCAACTTGGGTAACGGTGACTTTGAGGTGTGACTGTAGAAAGCCGGATAGATGTTCTTTTTCGTTCTGCAAATCGCCCAAGTCCACTTTGAGTTCCATTTGGCGAGGTTCTTTGTGTCCAAAGAGCAAAGTGCTCCCCAGTATCGGTAGGCTGCTCTCATATTAAAAATGTGTGTGGGGATTAAAATTTAATTAGCGCGCGTGCTAACTGGATTAGTGGAGTGCTGAGAAAAATGAAAGTCGATGTGGGGGCGAAGAACTGTCTTTATCCATTACCAACAACGCTGGTTGGAGCATTGGTAAATGGCAAACCCAACTACACCGCCATCGCACATGTGGGAATCATGGAGCCAGGGACTGTTTCTCTGGGTATGAATAAAGTCCATCACACGAACGCTGGCATAAAAGCGAACGGAACTTTCAGCGTTAACATTCCTTCAGTGAAAATGGTTAAGGAGACAGACCACTGCGGCTTGGTCTCTGGAAAAACCAAAGATAAATCAGCTTTGTTCAAAGCCTTCTATGGTAAACTGAAGTCGGCACCCATGATTGAAGAATGCAAAGTTAACATGGAATGTGAGTTAATCAAGACGGTTGATTTCCCAAGCCATGATGTTTTTGTAGGCAGGATAGCCGCCACATACTGCGACGAGGCTGTTCTCACTGGAGGTGTTGTTGATTTTGGCAAGGTGCAGCCCATTTTGTTTGTTATGAACGACCGAAGCTATTGGAAACTTGGAGAAAAGTTTGCCAAAGCATGGGATGTGGGAAAAGAACTTAAATGATTTCTTGTGATATGGAATTAATGAGGTATTTGGCAAGGTAAATTTCTATGTCCCGAAAATATGAGCGCGATGAAGATTGGCTAATCATTTGCCCTGAATGCCATGGTGAAGGCTCAATAGGCACAGGGGATTCCAGAATACGCTGCTCAAAATGCAACGGCGCAGGAAGAATAAAACGATAACCCGTGCTTTTATGGAAGGTTGCTCTTGAGCCACTGTTTTTCACAATAGGGCGCACTCAAAAAATGATTACGTAAAAAATGGTTATTCCATGTATATTGCAGGTTGATTCGGCATCGCCATTTGTGCGCGTTGTTTGGGGTCGTAGCGTTCTTTGTCTTCCTCGCTGTACACGCTGACTTCCGCGTTGAACCGCTCCTTAAAGAACGGCACCGCACTCTGCACTATTTCTTTTTCGTTTACGACTTGGATTTTCATCAAGTTTGCCTTGCGTTCGCTGGAAAGTTTTGTCATGGCTTTGATGACTTTTGGAACGAGGCTGGCAACATCTTTCATATGTGGCTTAAGCGCTAGGTCAACGGCAAATTCCTTCATGATCTCATTCATCTTGACTTCGCCCTGCACCGCCTTCGCTAAGACTTTCAGATAGACCTGCCATTTCCACGCAGCAGCCGTGTAGTAGCAGACGCGTTTAGGCTCAATCTTCGTGGCTTTTATGATGTTGAGCGTGTCGGCGATTGTGTCGCTGATGAGGTTCTCCTGCTCCTCCGCCGCTACATCCACTTTGGCTGGGTCAACTTTGGGCCACTCGGCAACGCTGATGAAGCCCGCTTCCCCCGTCTGGCTCCATAGTTCCTCGCATGTGTAAGGTGCAAACGGCGCCAGAAGCCTAAGCCACACCTTCACAGCCTCGCAAAGCGCTTTAGTGTCTGCCTTGCCTTTCCGCTGAATATACCATCGAATGTCATTCCAAACCTCAAACAACGCCAACTGCAACGCCGTCCGCGTCTTCAACTCTTCCAAACCAGCAGTGACTTCAGCTATACGTTGCTGCATCTTGCTAATCAGCCACCGCTCCAACGCAGTTTCCTCAGCACTTTTAGCGTTCGCAAGAATGTTGCCTGCAAACCCAAGCAGCCCCTCCAGCTTGCTCGTCAAGTCGCTAGCGTTTTCTGCGCGCCAATCAGGGTCATCCATTCCCTCCGCTCCAAGCATCAATGCGCATCTTGTGGCGTCTGCACCGTATTTGTCGACGGCGCCTTTCATGGTGATGAAGTTGCCTTTGGACTTGTGCATCTGCTTGCCTTCAATCATAAGCATGCCGTTCACACCCATCGCTCGCGGCCAAAGCTCCTTCGGAAACAGCGCCACATGGTGGAATATGCAGAACGTCAAGTGATTCGGCACCAACTCCTTCGCGGAGTTTCGAAGGTCCATAGGATACCAGTACAAGAACTCGCTGCGCATCCCTTTCAGCAAGTCAACGTTTAAGCTCGACTTCTTGCTCAATTCCTTTGGGTCGCCTTTTCCCAAGAATATATAGTCAAAAACTTCTCTCGTGAGCACTTCAGGCTTCAAGTCGTACTGACGGATGTGCTTGTTCACGGTGTAAAATGCCATGTAAACCGTGCTATCGCTAAGCGTCTCTATGATCCAACCTTTTCCCCAAGGCAACGGCGTACCGAAGCCTGTGGTTCTCGCGCAAGCCCACTCCCTCAGCCAATCAATCACCGTTAGGAAGTATTGCCTTGCAGCTTCGGGGTAAATTTTCATTTGCGCCACCGCTTCCTTCGCCTTCGCTTTCCACTCCGCGTCCGAATAGTTCAGGAACCACTGGTCACTGAGCACCTTCACGATGCAGGACGTCATGCAGCGACACACAACAGCCTCGGGCAAGTCGTACATGCGGTCCGCGTAACCTTTCTCTTTGAAATCTTGAATAAGCATGTCTTTGACTTCACGCACCGTCCGCCCAGCGTAGACACCGCAGTTCTCCTTCAAAACACCGCCATGAAACTCTTTCTTATACAGGATTTTAGTGGCTTCCTCCGCTCGGGGGTCATGCTGATTCTTGATGCCCATCTGAGCCACAAGCTCTACCGCGGGGAAATCGCCGTACCCTTCTACATTGATGAGCGATATAGGCTTGATTCGCTTTACGATCTCGGGGTTCACGCCGAACTCCTCCAGCACCTCAGGTTTCTCTTGCAGATCCTTCAGCGCGAGCCAATCGTATGGGGCATGCGCAGGCACACTGTAAACGACGCCCGTCGCCGTTTTAGAATCAACAAACCAGCCTGGCAAGATGGGGAACCACGCTTTCGTGACAGGATTCTGGAAGTTCTTGCCTATGAGCTCTTTACCCTTGAAGACACGCTTAACCTCCACCGTGAGCTCCTGTTCCTTCAGCTTCTCGGCAGCTTCTTGGCTGACAATCCAGTTCTCCCCATTCACCAACGCCTCCACATAATCAGCATCAGGGTTAATCCACATGTTCGTCACGCCGAAAATCGTTTCAGGACGGAAAGTTGCCGCGGGAAGGAAAGTGCGTTCGTCCAACTTGTACTTGATTAACACGTACTCTTCAGGCGTCACGCCCTCACCGACTTGTCTGTCGTGATCGCCCGTGGGGCTTTTGTCTTTGGGGCACCACACGACTGGGTGCGTCCCCTTCGTCACATAGCCTTTCTCGCGCAGGTTAGCGTACTGCCACTCGATGAATTTCTGGTAAGTCGGCCAAACCGTAGTGAACTCGCGTCGCCAATCAACCGAGAATCCAATTCGCTTCGCAATCAACCGCCCCTCATTCGTGTAATACTGCGCCATATACAAAGGATCCACAAACTTCCTGAGCTCCTCTTCGGGCACGCCGTCCACTTCGCGCAATACGCGGATGTAGGCCTCATCCCCCTTCGCCAAACGCTGACTCGCCCCAAGCAGCGGCTGCCCTGTCCAGTGCCAAGCCCATGGCCAAAGCACATTGAAGCCTTGCATTCGGCGGAAACGCGCGTATGCATCCACGCGGCTGGCAGTGAAAGCATGTCCCACGTGGAGAGGGCCGTTCATGTAGGGGTAGGGAAAAGTAACCATCATTTTTTGCCGTTTCGGGTCGGGGTCTGCTTCGAACAAGCGGGCTTCTGCCCATGCGGCGCGCCATTTCTCCTCAATTTGCCTATGCGAGTTCATGAAACTGTTGAATGATCCCATAAACTATTAAGAGTTATGCTTCCTACATGGGGGCTAATTTTTCGCCTTGAATTGATAAAGTCAATATTAAATTGCGCTGAGGTTAAGAGAAACTGACTAAAAAGACAAATAGGAAGACCGTTAACAGTTTAAGAAGGAATAAAAATGGCAACCGAAGAAAAACTCATGCAACGTGCAATCGATATCATGCAGAACCGGGGACAGATAGCTGTCGAGAAATCGAAACAATTTGCTTTGCAAGATGACACCGGATACAAGCCTCTGAATGAAGCTGTAAAGTATTTCATGGATGAATTCTGGTTTGATTTTCTTCATCCAGCTCTTATCTCTCTTGCATGTGAAGCAGTTGGAGGAAAGGTCGAAAAAACCGTCAATATTGGGGCTGCTATAGTGCTGCTGGCAGGCGCAGCTGACATACATGACGACATAATCGACGAATCAATGATCAAAGAGCCTTATCCAACGGTTTTTGGCAAATTTGGCCGGGACCTGGCTATATTAGCTGGAGACGCTCTTCTGCTAAAAGGGCTATATGTGCTCCATGATGGATGCGTGCCTCTCTCAAAACAACAAAAACAAGGCGTTTTGGAATCTGTAAAGCGAGCTTTTCTTGAGATATGTGGCAGTGAGGCAAAGGAAGCGAGTTTAAGAGGAAAAACGGACATATCTGAAGAAGATTATTTAGGCATTATTAGACAAAAGGCCGCAGCGTCAGAAGCCTCAACTCGAATTGGTGCAATTCTCGGTGGCGGAACGAAGAAAGAGATCGAGATTTTAGGTCACTACGGTCGGACACATGGCGTTTTATTCACCCTTAGAAACGAGTTCATAGATATCTTTGAAGCAGATGAACTTAAAAACAGAATTGAAAAAGAATGCCTACCTCTTCCCGTTTTGCTTGCTCTAAAGGATAGTTCAACCAGAACGGAAATTCTACAATTACTTAAAAAGGAACTGACAGAGGATACTATTGAAAAGATACTTGATTTGTCGATAGACTTCAAAGAAACCCAAGTGTTAATAAGTGATATGAAAAAGTGGGCTGAAAAAGAGATTACTCTAATTTCCCCCTTGCCCCATTGTAAAGAAGCTTTGAGTCTAACACTTCGCGCAACGCTAGAGGATATCTAGAATTCATAGCACAGAAGAAATAAAGGAAGTAACTAATGTCTTTACCAAAACTTCCTTATTGGTCGAACTGGTTTCATTCTTTTCATTCTTGAAGCCTTCTCCATTTTGTTTCTGTATATCTGTTGTACAGATCGACTTTAAAAGATTTGCGGTATTGTATCTCTGTTGTACAGAAACACTTATATATGAACTCGCAATTTCGACTTAAAATCTGTCCTCTAAATACTAAACGCTTATCTCTAAATACTTAATAAAGAAGATCAAGAGCAGAAAGCGATGCTGAAAAAACTGTCCTTTGGCATATCCGGAATCGGATCTAAGATCGCAGTAATCAACATAATGCTAGTTGCAAACGCGTTTGTTTGGTACGCCGCCATTCTGATGGTTTTAGAGAACACAGTGGGATCTGTTGGTGAGCCATCTTGGCTTGAGCCGAACACCCAAATTTTGGTTTGGTGCGTTCATTTTGCTGGACTTATAGTCTCAGCCCTAGTAGGCGCCACATTAGCTAAAAGAATCAACCGGACGAGATTCTTATTAGTTTGGATGATTCTGAATTTGGCTTCATCTTTGACTTTGTTTGCATTAGATGGTGCAAGCCCAACTATTACCGTCGCTCTTGTTCTCCTTTATGGTGTATCCTTAGGTATAGGAATGCCTGCATGCATGAGCAATTACTCAGATTCTATACCAGTAGAAAATCGGGGGCGAGTGGGAGGAATGGTTTTGCTTGTGAGCGGAATCGGAATATTTGCTTTTGCTGTTGCTCCCCTCAGTTTACTGGAAATTGGATTAGCTCTTTCAATCTGGCGACTGTCCAGCATATTGCTCTTCTTGGCATTCAGGTCATCAGTAAGAGTTGAGCTAAAGAAAGGAGCTGTTTCATTCAAATCCGTGTTAAGTCAAAGATCTTTTCTTGCATATTTTATCCCATGGGTTATGTTCTCATTCGTAAATTTCCTCGTGCCTTTGCAACCTAATCTTGTTGGAGAAGTAGCGGAAGTTACTCTGCTGATCCAGATTGTTTTCTTCGCAATTTTTGCCGTTTTAGGCGGATTTTTTTTAGATTCTATAGGACGCAAACGAATTGCAATCGCTGGTTTCATCATGCTGGGTCTTTCAGCAGCAGCGCGCGGAATAGACCCAACAAGCTTAGCTACTTTGTATTTTAGTGCAATTTTTGAGGGTACCGCATGGGGGCTGCTTTTTGTGCTTTTTCTGTTAACTCTATGGGGTGATTTGAGTTATAGTCTGCCTAGTGACAAATATTACGCCTTGGGCGTAGCGCCTTTTTTTGTCTCTGAGTTAATAGGGCTCACTCTGGGTAAGCAAATAGTCGACAATCTCCCTGCCACTGCGCTTTTTCCATTTGCAGCCTTCTTCCTGTTTGTGGCTGTTTTGCCGCTATTCTACGCCACTGAGACTTTGCCTGAAAAGCTAATGAAAGACCGAGACCTCAAAAGCTACACCGAGAAAGCCCTTAAGCAGGCGCAGAAAGACGCTGAAAAAAGCAAGAAAAAAGGTTCAGCAAAAGCAGAAGAAGAAAACGAAAAAGGAAAAGAAGACGCTGAAGAGTCCCCTGAGGATGAGGAAGCTCGGAAGTTAGCGGAAAAATACTATTAAACCAGTGCCGCGCACAATAAAGCCATGTTCTTTCACGTGATCCTCACCACCGAATGCAACTTGCAGTGCAGGTACTGCTTCGGCGAAACCATGGATGATTTTGACGAGGACTTCGGCGACTTCGAACTGGATTATTCCCTGCCGAAGAAGGCAGACTACAATTTTGCTATCCTGAACGAGTTCTGCAAGAAAGACCCTGATTGCGTTGTGACTTTCTACGGCGGCGAACCCCTCCTCAACATGGAAGGTCTCAAGCAGATTATGGATACGGTGAAGGCGAAGCATTTCATGATGCAGACGAACGGTTTACTGCTGGACCGCCTGAAACCTGAGTACGTTAATCGTTTCCACACCCTGCTCGTCTCCATCGACGGCGAAGAAGCCCTCACAGACTATTATCGTGGCAAAGGCACTTTCCGCAAGGTCATAGACAACCTCAAACTCATCACGAAAAACGGCTACAAAGGCGAACTCATCGCGCGCGTCACGGTTATGGAGCAAACCGACATCTACCAACAAATCACCTGGCTCCTAGACAACAGTGAATTCAAGTTTTCCAGCGTGCATTGGCAACTGAACGCAGGTTTCTGGGGAAACGACTACAGGCGGCGAAGCTTCAAAGAGTGGAGCGAGCAAAGCTACATGCCAGGCGTTGAGAAGCTGGCGCGTTTCTGGGTGGACCAAATGAAAAAGACGGGGACGGTTCTGCGGCT
>JBGOXQ010000072.1:0-8082 GCA_041479225.1 Bathyarchaeia archaeon | reverse complement strand
CGGAGCGAAGCGACGAGAGCAACAATACAGGTTTAGACAACGGTTGAAGAATTGTGTTACCTTAAAGAAAAGGCAACTTTTCATAAGCCGCATTAAGCTCGCTTTTTCTCTTATCGGGATAGCTAATGCCAGAAAACTTATTTGCTAAAAGAAGATAATGGCTAATCGAAAGGGATAGCAATCGACAATAAAATGAAAACTGTAGCTGATTTAGACCACGCTTACGAACTATCATTAGTTTTGACCAGCATTTTTTCAGGGATATTGGTCCAATTCGTTTCAGACAAACCCGTGGAGCTCCCACCCATAATCGGCAATTTACAGAAGTTTTCAGTGGTATTTGTTTTGCCCACCATAATAATGATTTTCGCTTGGATTCTGATTTATTTCACTGATAACAAAGTTAGAAAAATGCAGCTTAGAACTTATTCATGGGCTTTACTAATCCTGACGGCTACATTAGAGCTTATTGAACTTTATGTTGTCGTTGTCAGATTACCTGAGGGACCGACGTGGTTAGCATATTCAGTTCTAATTCCGCTTGGTTTCAGTTTTATTTTTCCAGTAATTCCTTTTCTTCTATTGCGGAGTATTCTTAAACGATATAAGATGGAGCTAGGACCAACTTATCCAAAGTCAAGGAATCGGCTTACAATGGCAATTAAAGACTATGTGCCAGTTGTAATTGCATGGGTTGTTGTCATTCTATCATTCCTCTTGACATTAAGTATTTAGTTATGAATGCAATTTCATCGAAATGCAAATATTAAGAAACGAAGTATTTGGCTTTTCTGAAAAGCACTCAATTCAACAAATACAACTAAACAAAAACCCCACCCAGCAAGAAACTTTTGTTGGTAGCGGGGAGTAGATTTGAACTACTGATCTCTGGGTTATGAGCCCAGCGGGTTAATCCTGGCTACCCCACCCCGCTGCAAATGCACAAACAGGCAGGGATTTTGCCTTGTGGTATATCTAAATCCACTCTGCCGATTATTAACGGTTTCTTTTTTATAAATCGCAAAAGCATTTTAGAGGCGACCATTAATCACTTAGGCTGAGGGCATACCTGATGGATAAGCCGTACCTGCGCGAAATAACTAAGCTCACATTGGAGAACCCCACTTTCGTTCAAGGACTCCCAGGCTTCGGCAACGTCGGCAGCATCGCCGCACACATGATGATAAAATCCTGCAGCGCCAAACCCTTCGCCGAACTTTACTCGCCCAGCTTTCCAGACTACGTTTCCGTCAGCTCCAAAGGCATCTGCCACCTGCCACGCTACGAGTTTTACTCCGCCACCGTGGAGGGCAGCAACTTCGTTATAATGACAGGCGAGACGCAGCCGTCTTTCGACGATGTGGTGGCGCACTATGAGGTCTGCGGCGAAATACTAGACTACGTCCAGAAACTGGGATGCCGTTTCATCGTAACCATGGGCGGCGTACCCCTCACAGAAGAAAAAGCCCAAGTCTACATAGCCGCAACTTCAAACAGGCTCGCCACAGAATTCATGGAAAAAGGCGCCGTCATCTACAGCCGAGGCAAAGTAGTCGGCGGCACAGGACTAACCTTAGCGCTTGCCAAAGAAAGACAGCTCGAAGGCATCTGCTTGCTGGGCGCTACCCCTGGCTTCAAGGCTGATCGGGGGGCTGCTTTGCTTGTTTTCAAGTTTTTGATGAAAGCTTTAGGAAAAGAGATAAAAGAAGGATTACAAGAAACACATTAAACCCCAATCTAATGCGGGCGGGATTCGCATGACAGAAAACCAAGAAAACCAAACCATCGACACAGGATTCCTAAATTCCAAGTTCGGAAGAACTCTGCTAACCATCATATCCGTTGTTCTGATTTTCGCAGGCCCAACCTACGTAATATACGGACTCGCCGTCATTCTAAAAGCAAACCTTGTAGCTTCCTTTGCCGTCGGATTCGTACTGCTCATAGTCGGTCTCGTCATGATGAGGTATCTAGTCAAGAAAAACATAGTAACGTAAATTTCGCCTCAGATACCCCAGGGTGCATCATACAATCAGCTTTTTTCAGTTCGTCATCGGCATTTTCTAGACGCTGAAGGCAACTATTAAGTCTTCTTTGGGGAAAGCCACATTTAGGGAAAGCATATAACATATGCTGACAGATATATCAAGTATGCAAGGTCAACGAAAAAAAAGCCCTCGAGACGACGAAACAACAAAGAGAACCACCATCATATTGGACAAGGAAGAAAGAGAATACATAGACTCCCTAATCCGCGAAGGCAAAGAACCCGGAATCAAACCACTCATCAGCAAAATGCTTGACGTCTACCGAAGCATGATGATTTACGACTGGCGCTTCCCAGGCGAATACTACTGTGGCATAAGCCGCATAGCCTTCGTCAACATCGAATTACTAAGCATACTGATTCAGCAGATTCCAAAAGAAAAATGGCGGCAAATCGGAAAAAACATGGGCGCTGCCCTTAAGGTTTCTCTGGAAACAACCCTCGGTCTTCCAGTCATAACGCCTGACAACTGGGAAAACGTGTTCAAAAGGCTCAGAGTGCAGGGCTTTGGGGACTGCTACTTGAAGGACAAGTATCTTTTGGCGAAGACTCCTTTCATTAATGAAGCGGAGATTTTCGCAGGTATGCTTGAAGGGTTACTGGATGTGGAGTTGGACGTGAAAAATTCGGCGCCGCCTCTAATTTTCGAAGTGAAACGCGGTCTCAAAACGTCTGAAGCAAAATAAGCTGGTTTAAGTTTAAATCACTGTTCCACCGCTAAGATATATTTATTAGCAAGACGCGCTTAAGGTGCCGTTTCAGTGACTGAAGTTGAGGGATTGCGTTCATCAAAGGCGATTGCCTTCATCAGCAATAGTCTAAAACCGTTAACCTATTTTACCGTACGCGCATCCCTTCCAGAAGCCACAGAATTCTCGAAAAACAAATCTCGGTTAGAGATAAGGCTAAATGTTCCTCTAAAGGAAGAATTAGGTGAGAAAAATTGGATAAACTAAAATTTGCCATACCCGCAGGCTCTTTAAGCAAAGCCACTTTCGATTTCTTCGGGCGCTCAGGATTCAAAATCTCAGGTCAAGAACGCACATACAGACCTACCATAAATGACCCGGAAATCGAGATGAAAATTCTTCGACCCCAAGAAATTCCAGTCTTCGTAGCTGAAGGCTTACAAGATTTAGGCATCACAGGCCAAGATTGGATACGGGAAACACACGCTGACGTTGAGATTCTGCAGAACCTGGAGTACGGAAAAATCCGCTTAATCGTAGCTGTCCCGAAAGACTTACACGAGAAAACCACCATCGCAGACTTCATGGAAGACATCTGGAACAAAGGCAAAAACTTCCGCATCAGCACCGAATACTTGAACATCGCCTCCGAATACATCAAAGGCAACCCTGCCTACAAGAAACGCTTCGGCAACCAAGAACCCATGATAGTGACGCCATGGTGGAAGAAAGGCGACAACCCAAGAGCAAAAATTTTCCTTTCTTTCGGCGCTACAGAAGCGAAGCCACCAGAGAACTCTGACTGCATAATTGACGTGACAGAAACGGGCTCCACCATAGAAGCGAACAACCTCAAGATAATAGACACCGTTATGACATCCTCCGCAGTGCTCATAGCAAACAAAAAAGCCATGGAGGATCAGGAGAAACAGGAGAAAATCTTCGACATAGTTGCCCTGCTCAAAGGCGTCGTGGATGGCTCTAAGCGAATTCACATTTTCGTGAACGTGAAAAAAGCGAATCTGCAGAAACTGCTCACCGAATTGCCTGCGTTGAAGAACCCGACGATTTCGCCGTTAGCAGATGAAGCCTGGGTTAGCGTGAACACCGTCATCGAAAAAGACTGCCTCATAGGCATCTTGCCAAAAATCCGCAAGCTCGCCCAAGGCATCGTGGTTTACGAACCGCGCCAAGTGCTTGCGTTAGATGAAGTTGCAAGGAGAAAAGAAGGCAAATGCGCAGCAGACTCGAAATAAAAGTTTGGAAAGCCCACGAACTGCCTCCAAACTGGTTCAATAGAAGAAAAGCAGACGATAAAGACAATGCTGAAGTCGAAAACAGCGTCAAAGAAATAATAGAGGCAGTTAAAAAACGAGGAAACGCCGCCCTAATCGAATTCACGGAGAAATTCGACAAAACCAAGCTAACCATCAGAGACCTTCGGGTAACCCCTGCAGAGATCAAAGCCGCATACAAAGCCGTTAGCCAACAACAAGTCGATGCGCTCAAGCTGATGAGAGAGAGACTTTTTTCAAATGAGAAACTTGCTCTCCAACAGATAGGCTACAAGACTTTACGCGAAGGCATAACCATTCAGACCGTGCGGCGCCCAATTGAAAGTGTCGGCTGCTACGTTCCAGGAGGACAAGCCGTCTACCCAAGCACCCTCATCATGACGGCCACACCGGCTAAAGTTGCGGGCGTTCCCCGCATCGTTGTTTGTTCTCCACCAACCTCGAAAGGCACCATTAACCCGCTTATTCTTGTGGCTGCAGACATCTGCGAAGTAAACGAAGTCTACAAGGTCGGAGGCGTCCAAGCCATAGCCGCATTGGCTTACGGCACAGAAACCATCCGACCAGTCAAGAAAATAGTGGGTCCAGGAAGCAGATACGTCACAGCCGCCAAAGTCCAAATTTCACAAGACGTTGCTATCGATATGCCAGCGGGACCCAGCGAAGTCCTCGTGCTGGCCGATGAAACGGCTATCCCGAAGCTGGTGGCGGCGGATATGATCAGTCAGGCGGAACATGGGGCAGACAGCGTTGCAGGACTCATCACCCCTTCAAAGAAGCTTGCAGAGGAAGTCTTGCTGTGCCTTGATGAGCTGAGTGCCTTGGCGGAGCGTAGAGAAATCGTGGAGAAAGCTCTCTCAACATATGGATTCATAATCACATGTAAAAATGACGCCGACGAGATGGCAGCTTTAGCAAATGCTTTCGCGCCAGAGCACCTAGAAATCATGACCAAGGCACCCAAGGACATTGCTGACAAAATCATTTCCGTAGGCCTTATCCTCATAGGGTCAAACAGTCCAGTGGCTTTAAGCGACTACGGCAGCGGAACCAACCACGTATTGCCTACGGGCGGTTTCGGAAGCGCCTACTCAGGCTTATCCGCGTTAGACTTCACGCGGAGAATCAGCATAGTTGAAAGCTCAAAAGAAGGCTTGCAGAAACTGAGGAATCACGTCAAAGTCCTCACCGAAGCGGAGAACCTGCCCAATCACTTCAAAGCTGTTGAAGCGAGGTTTGAAGAGAATGAACCCTGAATGCAGGAAATGGCTAGACAAAAAGCTTGCGAAATTGCAGGGTAGCGAAATCTACAGCGCAGAAAAAACCAATGAAGAAATTGCCAAGCAGTACGGGTTGAAAACCAGCGACATTGTGAAGCTGAACTACAACGAAAACCTGTACATTCCACGCGAAAAAGTCATTCCGCTCCTGAAAGAGGTGGCGGAAGAGTGCGACTTCAGGATATACCCGCAGGAAGAAGAAAAGCATCTGAAAGAAGCCATAAGCGACTACCTGCAAGTGACACCCGACTGCGTAGCGATGGGTAATAGCAGCGACGAAGTCATGGAACGCGTCATACGGATTTTCCTTGAAAAAGGCGACAGCGCCGTAACGTTCACGCCGACGTTTAGCGTCTTCAAGTACTGCGTGAAATATCAGGATGCTGAGTACATTGCTGTGCCGCTGCGAGATGACTTCACCATCGACATTGTGGGAATGCGCAAAGCCTTCACACCCGACGCGCGGCTGCTTTATCTGTGTTCACCGAACAACCCCACCGCCAGCCAACTTAAGCCCCGAGAAATTGAAGCGTTAACTGAAGAGTTCCCAGGCATAGTGCTCGTAGACGAAGCATACGCAGAATACGCCGACTACTCAGTGGTGCCGCTAATAAACAAGTACGAAAACCTCATCGTGCTCCGAACGTTCAGCAAAGCCTTTAGCTTAGCGGGGCTCAGACTCGGCTACGCGGTGGCTAACCCGATGTTGGCGAAGGCATTGGACAAGACGCCCGCGCCATATCCCGTAAACGTGGTTTCGCTGAGCATGGGCAGGAAGATGCTGGAAAACATCGGAATAATGCGGGAATCGGTGGCTGCGTTGAAGGCGGAGCGGGGAAAACTCATAAACGCCCTGAACGAGATAAAGGGTGTGGAAGCGTTTGATTCGAAGGCGAACTTTGTGCTCTTCAACACCTCCAAGCCCTACGAGGGAGTCTACGAGAGTGCCCTGCAGAAGGGCTTGGTTATCAAGAAGCTGGGGAAGCTGTTGAAGTACGAAAATTGCCTCCGAACTACGGTTGGCTTGCCTGAGATGAATGCTAAACTGTTAACCGCGTTGCGCGAGTACATGGGTGAGAAAGCATGAGAATGGAAGAAGTTTACAGGAAAACTCGGGAAACTGAAGTCACAGTCAAAGTGAACCTTGACGGTGAAGGAAAAGTAACGGCAGAAACAGGCGTCGCCTTCTTTGACCACTTATTGACATCTTTCGCGACGCACAGCCTCATCGATTTAACCGCCAAGGTGCAAGGCGATTTGAAGCACCACGCCATCGAAGACTTAGCCATAGGTTTAGGCGAAGTTCTGAGCAAAGCTTTAGGCAGCAGAGAAGGCATCACACGATTCGGCTTCGCAGCCGTGCCCATGGATGACTCCGTGGCTTTTGCAGCGGTGGATTTGGTGAAGCGCCCTTACGCTGTGGTGAACCTGAAGTTGCGCGGCAAAAAAATTGAAGACATGGCAGCTGAAGATATAACACACTTCTTCGAAACCCTTGCCACCTCGCTGGCGGCTAATATCCATGTTTGGACTGAATACGGCGGCAACGACCACCACAAAGCCGAAGCTGCAGTCAAAGCCCTAGCCCTCAGCCTCAAGCAGGCGGTAGCTTTGGACCCGCGGAGGAAAGGAGTGCCGAGTTCGAAGGGAGTTATCTGATGCCTGAAGTGCTTATCGTAGACTATGGCGTGGGCAACCTGCTCAGCCTCAAATTCGCCATGGAAAAAGCGGGGTTGAAGGCAAAAATCTCACCGCCCACGCAGAAGCTCAAACAAGCTGACGCCATCGCTTTGCCCGGTGTGGGAAACTTTTCCGCGGCAGCAAGGGCGCTGGAACCCGTGAAAGAAGCGCTAGTAGACACTATCAATGACGGCACTCCAGTGTTGGGCATTTGCCTCGGTCTGCAACTGTTCTTCGAAGAAAGCGAGGAAGGTCCCGGAGCAGGCTTAGCGTTCTTCAAAGGCAAAGACATCAGGTTGACGGGTCCAGTGAAGGTGCCGCATATGGGTTGGAATAGCTTGAGAATTGTGAAGCAATGTGACCTCTTCGACGGCGTAGAGCAGGATTCATACGTGTACTTCGTGCACTCCCTGTACCCTGTGCCTGGGGATAAGCAGATAGTCTGCGCCGAAACCGAATACTCCAAAACGTTCACTTCCGCCGTAGCCAGCGGCAACATTTACGGCACCCAGTTTCACCCCGAGAAAAGCGGTGACGTTGGGTTGAAGATTTTGAAGAACTTCGCACGGCTGGTGGCAAGGTGACTTTGCGATGCAAGTGATACCAGCCATTGACCTCATGCAGTGCAAAGTCGTCCGACTAAGCAGGGGTGACCCAGAAACTGCCAAATTCTACGATTCCATGGGTACGCCCGTCGAGATAGCGCAAAAGTGGAAAGCACAAGGCGCAGAGAGGCTGCATATTATTGACTTGGACGCGACGTTCGAGAGAGGAAACAACCTCAACATAGTCGCCAAGATTGCAAAAGCTACAGGGCTGCCGATTCAAGTGGGCGGAGGAATCCGAACAGTCGAAGCTGTGGAGCAACTCCTTACTAAGGGAATCCGCTACGTCATACTGGGCGCTTTAGCGTACAGCAACCCAGAAGCAATAACCACGATTCAAGCCAAATTCGGCACCGACTCCATAATCGTTGCGTTGGACAATAAGGATGGAAAAGTCATGGTTGCAGGCTGGAAAACACCCACAGCGTTCACGATGACAGAGGCGCTGGAGAAATTCGCCAAACTCAAAGTCAAAACATTTCTCAT
>JBGOXQ010000071.1:0-8157 GCA_041479225.1 Bathyarchaeia archaeon | reverse complement strand
CCTACATCTTCAGTTCCAGAGTTTCCATCATGGATAATAGTGCTATTAGCTGCAACTATGACATTATTGGTAGCCAAAATCAGGAAAGCGAAAAAGAAAGATAAGGCTATTGCTTAGGTATTTCGTTTCGAGTTTTCAACAATTGTTTCGCGAGTCGGTTTATCACTTGTTCTTTTGAGCCTTTCTTTTCCACAAGCAGCATGCCTGGTTTGTACCACGGCGTTTTAGGGTAGCCTTTGTTCGGGACCACTTCTTGCTGCAGCCCCAGTTTCACTGCGGCTTCTTGGATTTCCAGGATTTTCGGCGATTGCACGGCTATGTTTTTGGGGACTCGGCGTCCCTTATTTCTTGTTTTGTTTGCGTCGAAGTAGGCTGGCCAGATTATGGCTTTGTCTTGTTTGCGCATGATTCTCACATCTCTTACTTGTGCGCGTAGTACGCGACCAATTTCTCTTCAGTGACCTCGTCTATCCGCACGAACCCGAATCGTTCAAACTGTATCATAGTCGTGGGCTTTAACTTTTTGCAGGCATTCTCCGCCACACCCTCAACCGTCACCGCGTCGGGCATGACGACTTGGCAGGGGAACTCGGTGCCCATGGGTATCCAGTGAATCAGCTGCGCCTTGACTTTGCGAACGTCCTCGTAGGATTCGCTTGCAAACTCCGCTTCAACGGTAACTTCGTTGCTGAAGTTCTGTGGCGCCCCGATGATTTTTCTCCCTTTGCGTTTGAATGCGACTATTTTGACGTTGAATAGTTCCATGAGCCTGACAACTTTACCTGCCTCCATGTGGGCTGCGTCTTTCTTCGTCATCCAGAAAGTAACCGCTTTTTCTTTTCCGCTTGGCGCGACCGTATAGTGTCTGGTTCCTCTTTCGGGTTTGTCAGGATACAGGGGAAGCTCCGCATTGAACTGTTTCGGAACATTTTTGACTTTCATCTGCACAGGGTCGGCAACGAAGAAGTACCTGTCACATTGTGGGTCAAGGATTTTCTTGTTGTAAGAGTATAAGTTCTCCCAGCTTAAAGTTGCATCTTGGGGTCTAGGTCCCACGTCAACTATCATTTTTTTTATGGCTTCAGGGGTAATGCCGCGTCTCCTCAATGCAGCAAAAGTTGCCAATCTTGGGTCGTCGAAGCCTGTGAACTCTCCTGCGCGGATGCCCGCAACAATTTTGGATTTGCTGAGGAATGCGCCTGTGATTTTGAGTCTGCCGTAGTGAATTGCCTCAGGATACTTCCAGCCGAGGTGCTTGTACATGTATTCTTGTCTGACGCCGTTGGTGAGGTGTTCTTTGCCGCGGATTATGTGCGTTACGCCCAGCAAGTGGTCGTCTAAGCCTGCTGCCATGTTGTACAGTGGCCAGACGCGGTATTTGCTGCCCACGCGGGGATGCGGATACTTCTCAGAGTCTATGATTCTGAGTGCAGGCCAATCTCTCACCGCGGGGTTCGGATGGTTCAAGTCGGTTTTGACGCGAACCACAGCTTGGCCTTCCGTGTAAACGCCATCCAGCATGTGCCTCCACCGTTCCAGATGATCCGCGGGTGGCAAGTTGCGGCATGGACACGGTTCGCTCAGTATCGTTTTCTTCCGAAACTCGTCAATTACGCAGGTGCAGACGTAGGCGTTTCCGTCTCGGATGAGCCGATCCGCATACTCGTAGTAAATCGGAATCCTGTCACTCTGGATGTATTCCTCGTCTACTTTGCAGCCCAGCCAAGCGAGGTCGCCTCGGATGCTGTCGTAAAACTCCAAACAAGGTCTCTTCACTTTCGGGTCGGTGTCTTCGAAGCGGAGAATGAATTTTCCCTTGTATATCCGAGCGTACTCGTGGCTCAGCAATATGGCTCGGGCGGAACCCAAATGCAGCACGCAGTCAGGGTTAGGCGAGAAACGGGTGACGATTTGCTTGTACTTTTCGGCGTTCGGTAGGGGTGGTAGATGTTTCTCTTCGGCTTTCTCTTTTTTGAAAGTCTCTGGCCAGTTTTCTTCCACAATCTGCTTCTGTTTCTCAACGCTGAGACCGTTAACTTCCGCCAGTACCTCGTTGATTAGTGCAGAAAGCTCTTTCACCTGGGTGCGGTATTCTGCTTTTTCGCCCAGAATCTTTCCAACAATTGGGCCTGCTTGTGCTTTGCCGTCGTGTTGCACGGCGTTGAGCAAGGCGCTTTTTCGAATAAGTTCCCTCAGTTCCTGGTTATCTCGCAGCATAATCGTTTGTCTCGCGCGGGTTTAGGTGCTTCTTTGTATCAAGAATTCCGCGAAGGCTTTTAATTTTTCCTTACCCGCGGACGGTTTTAGAAGCTTATCCACTTCTCGCCAGCTGTTCTCCAACATGTTCGTGGCTTTACACTTCACGTATTCAACCGCATTGTACTTCTGTATGATGGCGATGGCTTCGTCTCGGAGCTTCTGGTCTGAAGTGTGCATGTTAAGAATTTCGACAAGGCGCTTCTTGTCTTTTGGGTTCGCCATTTGGCACGCGCGAATTACCAGAAGCGTCCGCTTACCCTCCGTGATGTCTTGTCCTAACCCGCCTTTTTTCACGGCAAACGCTTTTCCAGTCAAATCCAAAATGTCATCCTGCATTTGGAACGCGACGCCTATGCTTTCCGCGAAGCGCCCCAGCTTCAAAATAGTTTCTTTGTCCATGCAGGCTAAGGTGGCGGCGAGTTTAGCAGCCATCCGCGCCAGCGTACCCGTCTTGTAGGCGCACATCTGCAGGTAATCTTCTTCGCTAATCTCATTCGCGCTGGCTAAGCCTCTGTGCCAAGCGATGTCCATGGCTTGTCCGATGCTTAAGTTAATCATCTCTTGCACGTAAATCTCGTAAACATCGCGGAATTTTTCCGCAGAAACCTTTTCTTTCTTCTCCATCAGAGGTAGAAGCGGCAGATAATACATGGCGTTTCCCGCGTTCACAGCCATATCTAAGCCAAAAATCCTGTAAGTGCAGGGTTTGCCTCTTCTCAAATCGGAAGAATCCTCTATATCATCTATAACCAGAGTACCGTTGTGGACGACCTCGGGAATGATGGCAAAATCTAAATAATCCTCCGATTTTTGCCCGCAAGCCTCACAAATCAAAAGAAACAGCACGGGACGCCAGCGTTTTCCACCACGGTCCAGCATATCCCAGACGGGGTCAGCGATTGCCTTGTTTATTGTTTCAAGGTTGTAGGTGTATTCGGGCGGGTCAATCTTGAACAGCAAGGCGTTTCGTGTGAATTTTCTGGGAATATACTTCTCAATTGTCTTGTCTATTAATGGCGCTTTCTCTTCAAGCAACTTTTCAATATCCACTGGGTTCACTGCGCTCCTCGTCTTGCATAGCCTTTAACGTCATAGCCCCGCATCCTGAGCCATTTGCCTGTTTCACCTGAAACCACCAACGGAACCTTGGCTAACCGTTGAACATCCTTTGCGCCCACCAGAAACATCACGTTCCTCAATTCTTCAACCAAAAGCGAAAGCATATCTTCCGTTTCTTTTGCGCCTTTCACTGCGGCTTGGAGCGCTGGCTGAGAAACACTCGCCAAACAGGCGCCCAACGCCAATGCTTTGGCTGCGTCTGAGCCGTCTCGCATGCCGCCAGAGGCTATAACGGGTATCTTGACTGTTCGCGTAACTTCCACGAGGCTGACAGCCGTCGGGATGCCCCAGTCCCAGAAAACCTCCCCCAAATACCTCTGAATATCATTTCCGTCTTCTTCTGCACGGTAATACTCCACTGCCGCAAAGCTTGTCCCGCCTAAACCTCCGACATCAATAGCTTTCACGCCTGCAGCTTCAAGTTGCTTTGCTTCTTCCGCGGCGATGCCTGAACCCGTTTCTTTCACGATGATAGGCACATCAAGCGCTCCCGCAATTTCGCCGATTTTTGCGAGGACGCCTTCAAAGTTTGTTTGCCCCTCAGGCTGAACCGCTTCCTGTAGCGCATTCAAATGAATCGCCAACGCATCCGCCTCAATCATCTCCATGGCTTTCTTCGCTTCCTTTGCACCGTAGCCGTGAACAAGCTGGACTCCGCCGATGTTTGCGATTAAGAAAGCTGATGGCGCTTTCTTCCGTGCTATGGCAAAGGTTTTGGCAAGCTTCGGGTCTTCTAACGCGGCTCTTTGGCTTCCAACCCCCATGCCTAACTGAAGCTTCTCTACGGTTTCAGCTAAGTTCGCGTTGATTTTCTCAGCTTCGGCTGTTCCGCCCGTCATGGCTCCCACGATGAGTGGGGCATTGAACTTGTGACCGAAAACGTAAGTTGACAAATCGATGTTTTTCTTGTTAATTTCCGGCAGCGCCTTGTGGATGAAGTGGATTTCTTCGAAGCCTGTGGTGGCTTTTCTGGCTTGAGATTTATCGCTTAAGCAGATTCGGATGTGGTCTGCTTTGCGTTTTCGGGTTTCTTCAGCCACTTTTACGCCTTCTCTATCTCCGTGCCTAAGACGTCTTTGCCAATGAGCGCTCGCATGATGGACTGCGCTTTTGTGGCGCCTGTTATCGTTACGTGTATTCCCTGCTCTATGGCTGGGATGAGTTCAGCTATTTTGCCCGCCATGCCGCCTGTGACATCGGTTCCTGTGGCTTTGCCCAGTTTGCCCTGAATCTTTTTTAGCTCCTCCAACGTAAGGCGCTTGTATGGCTTCGCGTTCGGATTCGTCTTCGGATCAGCATCATACAAACCGTCAGTGTCAACACCAATCACGATTTTCTCCGCCTTGTATTTAATAGCCAAATAAGCCACCAACTGGTCGCCTGAGAGCACTGTGAAACCCATTTTCTCATCCAAAACCGCGTCACCATAAAGCACAGGTGTGAAGCCCATCTTCATCATCCTCTCCATCATCGTGCAGTCGGACGACTTTATCCTGCCGTTATCAGTCAGGAACCCGCAGGAAGGCGCCACGCTGACCGCAGCAACTTCATGCCACACGAGCGCGTCCATAATTAAGCCGTTAAGCACGGTCATGACATGGTGGGTTTCGGCAAACCCCAATTTCTGAGCGGGCTCCTTGTAGCCTTCTTTTAAGCCCCACTTCAAGGCGATGGGGTGGCCAAAGCTACCGCCGCCATGAACAATAATCAATTTCTCTACGTCTGCTCGCTTTATTTCTTCAGCTAAGCGGTTTATAACTTCGGTTTTTGCGGCAAGTTCTCCGTCTTTATCTGTTATGGCGGACCCGCCGATTTTCAGGATTATAGGTTTAGCCTCGCTCATCGTTATCGCACCTTCACCATGATTATTACGGCACTCATTGAAAAGGCTTACCCGAACGTTAGAAGGAATGTTTGAGCTCAGTGTATCGTTTTAGCCCTGAAAACTCGTTTCTTAATCGGTTTTCGACCAAGAAAATAAGTTTACTATTGATGCAATGACTTTGCTAACCAAAGTTGACTACAGTTTTTGTCATTTTTATTTTGTTCGCTAATTCTTATTAAAACAACCTGTATGATCTTTCGCCATGAATTATCTCAATTAATTGCTTCCCAAACATATTTAGCAGAAGTTGCATTGCGCGTCCTTGAGAATACATATCAAAGGCATTGAAAATGATTGGCCTTAGTTTCTTTGCGTAAATAAGCTCAGGATAAACATATCTCTGCAGCATGTCCAGGTAGCTTCTTTGTAATTCTTTTTTTCCAAATTCATTCTGAAGAATTGCTATTGATGCAAGAAATGCAGTTTCTTGAGCATAAAATATACCTTCGCCAAAAATTGGATCAACAAATCCACCTGCATCTCCGACAAGCAATATTCTTCCTTGAATTGGTTCCATGAGAAAATTGCCGTATGGAACTAGGTGACCCTTAGCCCTGGAATTTTGTTGAACGGGGAGACCGAGTGAGGATAAAAACGAATAGAATGACTTAGCTACCCCCTTTTTATTTTTTCTGTTAAGTCCACCCATGCCGACAATTATCCTTTCTTTGTTAGGAAATATCCATGAATACCCACAATTTACGTACCCAAAATAAATAATTGGATGATCAATTTGGCGTTCCAACTTTTTTCGGTCTATAACTATCTCAAGTCCCATGGCTAAGTTTTTTTGCCACATCTTGGAATTCGAGTTCTTGGTAAATACCTCTTGTCTGACCTTGCTGTTAACTCCATCTGCACCGATGATGTATTTTGCTTTGAAAGTTTTCCCCGTGGAAGTTTTTACTTCATTTGTAAGTTGGTTAATAGATGTTACTCTCTCGCCTTCAAGAATATCTGCTCCTGCATTCTTGGCTTTGCTTAACAGGAAGTGGTCATAAACTTCTCTGTTGACGAAATAGAATGGTATGTTGACAGAGTTTTTTGCCAAACGCCTATTCCTAAAAAAAACCTCATAACAATCAGAATCATAGTTGAGTATATGTTTCTCTTTAAGGGAGTTTTCGGTTTCATTAAAAATGGATTGCAAAAGTCTTAAAGTCTTGAGTGTCAACAAGCCTCCGCAAAGCTTCTGACGAGGAAATACTTCTTTGTCTATAATCAGCACTCTTAGCCCGTTGTCACTTAGCACATACCCTGAAGTTGAGCCTGAAGGACCCGCACCAACTATAATTACGTCGAAATCACTTTTCTGATTAGACATTAATTTTCAACTATTCAAAGCAAATTACGTTGCATTGCCAGCACAAGTATCGCGTTTTCAGTTAATCTATTTTTCCTATCTTAACCCCTGGCAGATGTAAACTGTTTCAGAAAAGCTTGCGATAATTGAAAGACCTGAGAATAAAAAATATGAAGACTTTGGAGAGAGAGTTTCAAAGTATGTTTACATATTCGTTTTCGATGCGGATTTTGTCGCCTGTCTTGATTTTGGAGATATTAACCTTGTCCACGCAAGGAATCTCGCTGATTATAGCGCCGACGGCAACGATGGTTTCGCATTCGCAGTTCACCATGCCTGCTGGGGCTGCGCCGTTCTTTTTTAGGCGATAAAGTGTGTAGCTGCCAACGGTTGAGCCTTTGCCTTGGGGAAAAACGAGGATTTTGCCTTTCACGCTGATGCCATGGAGTTCATGTCCTTTCTCGATGACGACGCCCGTGTTAGGATCTACGCCGCCGTAGAAGGAGATGGGCTGCATGGTTGTGAGGGCTTCGCCTTCTGCTTTTCCTTTGTAGATGATTCTTCCTTTTAGCTGTTCCATTTTCCCGTCACCGCCGCGTTTACGCATTCTTCCATACTGCCCATTTTGGTTTTCATGCTGTTCTGCCTTGAATAGAAGCAGCCTTTCGCCGACGTAGTCGCCAGCGCTTTGAATCTTCCTTTGAGTGGGGCAACTGCCATGCATGTGTCGCACGCGAACTTGCCGCCAGCCGCCTCTATGGCTGCGGTGTAGCCGCGTTTGTCCGCAAGCTGTTTCGCCGTCCGCGAAGTGGCAACCCACAGCTCCGTGTTTTCAGCAACCTTTTTGC
Organism: Bathyarchaeia archaeon; assembly: GCA_041479225.1. Lineage (GTDB taxonomy): Archaea > Thermoproteota > Bathyarchaeia > Bathyarchaeales > Bathycorpusculaceae > JADGNF01. Next base: position 743 of record JBGOXQ010000071.1, on the reverse strand, counting down.
CTTTGACTAAATCTGCTATTTCGGCGATTTCTTTGATGGAGCAGTGAGGGCAGCCTACGCACACGAAGTCTATGTCGCTCACTTCGTCATTGATGTTGTCATAGGCATTCTTAATGTCGCTTTGCTCGATGGTTACGGTGTCTTTTGGAGGTTGATGGTTTTCTGCTCCAGGCGTTATACCCTTCATATAGAACAGCGGTTTCGCGCCGTAAGTCACCACCGAAGCGCAGAAACTCTTCAGCTCATCCAGTTCCGCCTCAGCTATGCCTGTGATGTAGGGGATTTTGTTTTCGGCTTTCTTGCCGATGCTGTAGCCGAGAGCTCCCCAGTCAGACAGCTTCGTCAGGGCTGCGTTGACCTTCACATGTACATCTGGCACGCGGTTTTCATCCAGATGCAGCCCGTAGCAGGGTGTTTTGCCCACGAACGCCGCTGCTAGCGCGGAGGGTCCGCCTTCTCTGTTCGTTTTCGCGCCTATGACGCTGTTGGCGAAGGTTACGGCTGAGCTTTCCGACCACGCGATGTGTTCTCCGTATCGGGGCAGGTTCCCGATGAGGTAGGGCGTGCAGGTGCAGCTGATGAGTATGCCCATGCGTTCAAAAGCGTCAATGACTTGGTTCTGTTTCGCGGCGAATTCTTCGCTTATACCCAGCGCCTTCCAATTCTCCAAATCCATGCCTGCAGGGTTCAGTGTGGTGAGAACGCGGACTTTGCCATCTTTAGCCAGCTCGTTGAGGAACTCT
>JBGOXQ010000070.1:0-8196 GCA_041479225.1 Bathyarchaeia archaeon | reverse complement strand
GCTTTTCCGGGTCACTAAGGGTTTGGCGCGGATGTTAGTTGAGATTCCTACTTCGCGATTAATTTCTTTCTGCAGTGTGGCGTTTGCAGCTCGAATTTCTTCAAGTTCTTCTTGGTTGATGCCCAAAGTCTTGGCGATACCGTCGAGAATTAGGGGATTCTGGTCTAATAGTGCATGGACAATTATGCCGACCACGTTGCCTTGTGAGTTGGAAATGCCTGAGATGAGGTCCTGTACGTTTTCGTGGTAGTTGAGGTGCTTAACATGCGATACAAGGATAGTTTTTGCGTTTTTGTTCAGAGCCAAGTTGCCGTATGTGTGGCAGTGGAACCCTGTCACTTCTTTGCCGATTGCGTCCGTGAGGTAGCTTTTTCCCACGATGTTGGCTTTAACTTGGTCTGTGCAAATCAGCGGCGTAAACTCCGCGTCCAACAAGCCTAAGCCTCTGCGCATGATAGGTGTAGCTGACAAGCGTCCAATGTCGGTTCCTTTCGAAAGAATTTGAAAGCCTGAACAGATACCAAGCACAAACTTGCCTGCGTCAGCCATCTTCAAAATTTCTCTTGCAACAGTGTCTTTGATGGTTTGGGATTCTACGAGGCTGCCGCCTGGAATTATGATCATGTCGAGAGCTTCGGAGGCTGGCTTGCCCGCTACGAGTCCGTCTTCGCGGACAAGGTCGGTTGGTAAGTTTCCGAATGCTTCGAAGCATGGTAATGCTCCTGGCAGGTAAACTAAGCCTATTTTATGCTTCAAATTTTACCTCCTGAAACCCTTTTTGGTAACTATGCAAATCACATATTTAAGTTGGTCAGTTTATCCAACCAAGCTGGTGCTATTCTAAAAATGTCAAAATAATCAACGTAGGGGTCAAATCTAAGACTGCACGCCTCCCTAGCTGGATGCTTGTGGCGTTAGGTTTTTCTTGCAAGCTGCAGGGTTTCTTCGTCGAAGGTGAATTCGTTGTTTCTCTCGTTGAAGAACATTTTCAGGTATTCTTCTGCATCTTCAGCCTCAAACGGCAGGTCTTGAACGGAGATGCGTTTTTTCTTTTTAAATTGGTCTTCGATTGCTGTCTTTGCGATTGGATAATTCAGCAGTAGCTCATTCTTCAAATTATACTGAGCAATCGTCCACAGACTGGGCTCGATAATTGACTGTGTCTCGGGAAGGTTCTTCAGCATATCGCGTGGCTTGTACTTCTTCGAGTCCGAGATTTTCTCGATGGCGATTGCAAGTTGTTCTCTTAGGGCGACGTTTTTCTCCCAAAAACTGTCCGCGATAGGCATCAAATCCTCAATCGATTCTTCCTTCGCTTTCAGCTCGTCATATAGAGTTGAAAGAACCTTTCCCGCGATGCTTAACGCAGACTGCAGAGAGTCTCTGAGGACAACCACATTCAAAATGCTGATGGTCTTCGACCCAAGCGCCACACGCACTTCCTCCGCCCGCTTAGTTTCGCTGACAATCAACGGATACTTCTCACTCAGAACAGCTTGTAGATTGTTGTTTTTGGCACCTAAGCTAGCTAGCGAACCAAGGCTTTCCTGAAGGCTGGTGATAGATTTGGAAATTTCAGGTTGGTAATCCTTCGTCCAATTCTTGAGGGCAATGATAAGAGCGTCGCAGGCAATCCATGGAGCTGTATTTTCGGCAAGTTTCTGTTTAGAATATTTAATGGTTCGGCTTTCCTCAGGCAAGGAAGGATCATACATGGTTTTGATAACGTCATAAACTTGCTCTGCCTTTTGGCAGACTTCATTGGCTAACAGTTTGCTTGCCGCAAGTACAGCGCTGATGTATTCCACTCTGGCTTCGAGAGGCTGGTCTTTCTGGAACTCTATTTGAACTAGATTCTTCACTTCGTATCCGATTTCTTGCAGGTTTCTTGTCCAAGTCGTATATGAATAGTTCAGGTTAAGCTGATAGTGTTCCAATATAACCTTCAATTCAGATTCGAGACCGTTGATGCCGTCAGCCAAGTCCTTGTCTAATTCTTTAATTGCTTCAAGGGTTTCGGGAACCTTGAACTTTTTAGCTTCTGTCTTAGCAAGAATGTCGGCGAGTCTTTCTTTGATTATCGTCATCTTGGTTTCGGGGCTACTTACATCCACAGGTACGCTTCCTCGGACCTTTCCCATCAAGCTTTCAAACGCCTTCAGCTTCGCCATAAGGTCTCCTGCTTTAACCATTATAATCTGGGAGTTTTTCTCGATTTCAGCCTTTTTCTTAGGATCAAAGTTAAACATAGCCGCTGGAATTGCGAAGAGTGCGGATGCTAAAACCCCCAATGCCATTTTTGTGCTGTTGATTTGCGATGAAAAAGCAAGCGGAACTTGAAGACTAATCATAAACACGAAGAATAAGGCCGTAACGCCTGCTGCTGATAAAGCTGGGAAAAGCGTCTCTGCCCGCCTTGTGCTGCTCTTTTTAACAACCGAGGGCAAAATGAGGGAAACAGCCCAGACAAGACCTGCAACCATCACTATGAAGAGAATCATGCCTGGGAAAGAGTCAAGGTACTGGTTTACCGCTTGACCAACCGTATGAATTGTGGCAGGAGGAGTCTCAACTACATTCCAAAGAATCTTTCCTATCGTTTGGGAGAAATCAAACATTCTAAACTGGAACATCCCTTTCTGCATGTGAGTGAAAACCGCGGATAAGGAGGTATACATTGAGGGAACGGCAGAGAGGTCATTCCAGAAATCCACTCGGGTTAGGGTCAGGATGTGCTGGAAGTATTGCATTACCATTAGCGGAACAGAGATAAGAGCATAGTAAGCAACAGCCAAACCAGACTGCGTTCGCTTGAAAAGAATCGCCGCCGTCAAAAGCAGAGGGATAGCTAGGAAGTAAGTTGCATCGAAGAAAAGCGTCATGGCGGCAATAATGCCCAAGTTGATGCCTATTGCGTCTTCATAACGGCGAAAACGAATGGGAAGCGCCACAAAAAAGAAGACCAGTATGCAAATGAATAGAACGCGGACCACAGTTGGACCTAACATTCCAATGAAATCTACAGTGGACAATTGATACAAAATGCCTATCGCGATAGGTATGGAACCTATAGACATGCCAATTGCGGGATTTATAAAAACTATAAACGCGACCAGTACGGCAACCAGAACAGGCAGCGGTTGCGGGAAGAAGGGGATAAATGACAAAGCCAACGTTATGCTGATCAGAGTTAGGATGAACGCAACGGTCCTAAGACCTCTACCTTCCTTTGCCAGTTCGTCTTTTTCTTTCTGCACTCGCTTTTTGTAGGAAGCGACAGGGCCACCTTTAACTAATTCTGAAAGTGACTTGCGTCTTATCGCTTTTAATCGCTCTTTTATCCGCTTTATCCGTGAGGCCAATGTTGATCGTCTAAAACTTTATTTGCAGCATCTTGTCTTAAAGCTTTATCGCGAGTTAGCCTCTATGTTTGCCGAAAATCTGACTCTGGATATCAGCGCCAGCATAATGAAACACATCGCTATGCTCAAACCAATGTTCCCGCGGCGCACAGTAATCTCCGTCGGCAACTACTCTTCCCAGATTCTCTTCAAAAGTACGATTATCGGGAAAAACGAAGACCTCGTAACATTTTTCATTCAAAAAACGAAGGAAGATACATCTAAGCCAACGCAATCAAGCATCGAGACGAATGACCTCATAAGTATAGATGAAAAGGCCGACACGCATTACTGGTTTAACGTGCAACAGTACATCGCTGAGCACGATGCAATTGTTGAGAAGCTGAAAAGCAAGCCCATCGACAAACTGGATGGAGCCATAATGGTGGCATCCACTGGGGAAGGCGTTGGTAGCGCGTTGCTAGCTGACTTGACTGCCCGCTTCAAAGAAGGAAACGTGAATTCCGTCGCATTCGCCATTCTGCCTTCGCGACTTCAGCCTCCAGATGCTTACTTCAACGCGCTCTGGTCTATGGCAACGTGCGCCAGCAAAGGACTCACGCAAATCCTCATCGACAGGGATGCACTTGAAGCCTATGTCGGAGTTGACAGAAAAGGTGCCATCCTAAAAGGCAACAGTGTCCTCAACTACATAATAGAACTGGCATTAGCCAAAGAGCAGTTTGTCCAAGAATTCTTTGAATTGTCCAAGTCATTTAACCTCAAGATGTTCTCTGTCCTCGCAGCAACGGGAGCCAGCCTAAAGATTTACGGCTCACTCAAAAACATACTTGACACTGCATTACTTAGATCGTTCGCCGCATTCGACTTATCTACCGCATCAATGCTTTACGTTCTCGTACGCGTACCCCTGCAGTTAAAGGAGAAGTTTCCGCAAAGCCAAATTGAGCTATTAGTGGACGAATGGTTTAAGGACAAAACAAACCTTGAATCCGCCCACGTCAGCGAACCTTTATATGTGGACGATGGAAGCGATCGAATCGACATCATTATGTTTGTTGGCGGCTTCGATTTAGCAAGCATGGTTAGTTCTGCAGATAAGAAAGTGAAGGAAATAAAAGCTTACGCAGCAAAAAACGGTTACATAAAAGAAAAAGAGTGGCAAGAGCTTATGAAGAGTTTAACTGGTTAAGCCATTTGTTTTGTCGCTGTCAGCGGTAAGTTTCTTGTTGTTGTGGTTGTTGTGGTTCATGTCGTTGATTAAGGGCACTGCTGCGACGCCATGTTCGATCAGATATGATCGGCTAAGGTGTCTTTCGAAGGTGTTAGATTTGCTGTAGAGCAACTGCATTTCGTCGAAGGCTTCCATGTCTTCAGGTTTTCCTCTGCCAGCCACCACAAGGATTCGAGTGGTCCATTCATCGCGGCTATCCATCACGCGCACCGTTATGGTTCTTGAAACTTCGCTGGTGACATAGCCTGCCAGAGAGGTGTACACTTCTTGCGTAAGGTCTTCGCTCCATAGGTCTTCAGGTGTGGAAACAGTAACCCAAATGTAATCTGTTTTGTATGTTGGTTTGAAACCCATGACGCTCGGTGTCTTGAAAACCCGTATGAGACTCTTCATGTAGTCCTTGAAGTGCGCCATGTCCAGCACTTGCTTCAGAATTGCCTTCTTAGTCAACGTGTCCTCTTGCTCCATCAGAATCTTGAATATGATTTTCATCTGTTCCGCTTCAGTAAGTTCAGTTGACCGTTCAAAGTACTTCTTAGGCTGAATGATCTCTGAAATCTTGTCGTTGTACTCCTCAGTTATGTCGGCAATTTTATTGAGCGTCTTCCGATAGTCAGATACTGGGTCAATCTTCTTGGCAAGCGTCTCATACAGCATGACAACGCCATCCATTTGGCTAAGCGTTTCAATCGTCAAAGCTTCTTCCTGCTCCAGCCTCTTCAAATCCCGCTCAATATTCCTATGCTGCTCCTTAGCGTATCGTTTGGAACTGAACATCTTCTTGAGGTCACGTTCAATTCGTTTCTTGTCGAACTCTTTGCGTTTCTTATTTTCTTGAACCATCAGCAATTCGTTTTCCACGTCAGCTTTTTTCTGGACGAATATGGATTTGACTTCATTCACGTAGGTTAAGTGTTCATCTATCATCCTCTTTTCGTCGGACGGCGTTCTAAGCATCAGCTGCATCATTAAATACAGCGTGGAAAGTTCTGATCGGATATTTCGCAGTTCGGCAAGTTCCGCATCGGATTCAGGCAAAACTTCATAGAACCCAATAACTGCTTCGGCAAGGTACCTGCTTTCATCGTAGAACTTTAGTGTGGTAAGAGATTTTTCAGTTAAGTCTGCTAGATTCATAAAGTCTTCTAGAAGCCTCTTTTGCCTCAACGTAAAAACTTGGCTGCTTGGAATCAAGTGTTTCAGCCGCTCAAATATCGCAGTCTTCTTCGCTGCGAAGTCCAAATGCGTCTTCGAAAGCGTTGCAAGTAGGGCTTCAAGGTTGTCAACTTTGCGCGAGCCTTCTTTGCGCAGAGACAGGTTCACGATGGTTTCTTCTATTGGTCCAGTCTTTGTCATTAACTTGATTGTTGACAGGAACTTCATGAGTTCGTTGAGCCAAGTTTCCACTTGGTCCTCGATGGCGCGGACATGCAGGGCGAAATCTTCATCTAGCTTCGGATTGCCATAAACAACGCCTTTGGCTTTGTCGTCAAATTCTTCTTCCACGAATCCGCCTGTTTTTATGAGGTACTTTTTGTAGAGCTCTCTGATATCGCTGTTAGTCTGGATAATTATGTCATGAATCGCATCCATGATGACGAGTTTTTCTTTCCTAAGCGCGTACAACATTTCCAGCCTTTCGAAATACAGCTTAAGGGCAAAAATGTACTCCTCCACTGGATACATAACTTTCACTGAGCCGAGGGTATGCACGAAGTTGCTGGTAAGCCCTACTTCCGTGCCTATTCCGCCCATGAGGTCTGCAAGGTCAAAGTCCATCATCACGTAAAGCATGTCCACAACCATTTCATCCATTTCTCTTCGGGCGCTAACGATGTTGCCAACCTTCGAGTACGCGGGTAGCAACGGCAAATAAATCAGTGCATTCAGCGGGTTTCGGTAGCATTCACCAAAAGTCTTCATAACATACTCGTTATAATCCTTGTTCAGGAGCAAAGAAAGCTCATTCATAGCCGTGAACGCTGAGCAGCCTTTCGCTGGAGGGTCATCTCCACCGCATGGAGAAATCACAAAGGCAATTATGGGTACACTGGAGCCGAGAACTTTCCGCAAGTGCCGAGCGAAATCGAAGAATACGCCGCTTCCGGTTCCACCGCCTAAGCCGTAAACCAAAATCACAGTCGGAGTAATAATGGACGATAGTGCTTGCTCTTTGAAGGTGTTAATCGAGTTTTTCACAATGCCAAGCTGATAGTAATTCAAAGCGTAGATAGCTTTGGCGAGAGCTCTTCTTCTGCCTGCGCCTCCTGCCATGGGGGGAATAGCCATGGTGGAAGTTAACCAAGGTTTGAAATCATCAATCTTGGCGCCTTCGTTGACCAAATACTCGTTGTATTTTTGGTTGATGAAGTCGAACATTGTTTCGGCGGTTGGGAACTTTATTGATTGTGCGACCACACGCAATCGTTCTCGGGGAATTCCCGCTTTCACCATAGCTTTCATGACTTTTTCGTTTGTTTCCATTAAGGCTCTGATTTCAGCGTCTGCAATGTCAATTGCTAAGAGAGAAACGCGTGAGATGTCGCTTTGTAGCAGCTCCATGGTTTTTTTGCTGTTCATGAAGGCTTCTACTATGTTGGTTCCTGCAGACCCAAGCCCAATTACTTGAACGGTATTTTGGTAAGCTTTCGTGGTGATTACGCTCCGACTAGGCTTTTCAATCTATCCTTTACGCTTTCCAAGCTTACCGTCAAGTTCTTGTCAATTTTTGATGCTCTAAGGGTTAACCCTTCCAAGTCCTTGATTTGGTCCTCGATAACTAGCTTGTCATAGCTCACTTTTCCTCTAGCCCTCACAAACATGAAACCTACTAGGACAACAATGACGACTAAGGCAATTACGGAGGGCAGGAAAAGAGTGGCTTCTATTGGAGTGCTTGTCGAAACTGGTGTGGATGAGCTTTGTGTTGCTGCAAGCGTGTTTAAGGTGCCTATGCCGTTGTCAACCAGACCTTGGTCTGCTTGGCTTATTGCTCCGTCGACTACACTTTGGTATAAGTTGATGTATGCTTGGTCAACGCCGTTGAGCTTCATGTTTTGTATCGTATTTTGTGCGGTTGCCAGCAATGTATCAAAATGGTCAATTGTGGCGTCAACTACGCTGACTCCTATTTTGTCCAGTTGATTGTTTGCTGGGTCAGTTAATTTGATGAGCGCTTGATCAGCCTTCTTGTGCAAGGCTATGCCACCAGCATTCGTCTGAGTAATGCCTGAGGCTATGGTTCCGTAGCAGGATATTACAAGCGTGCCAGTTGTTTGGGTGAACTTCACTGTCTGTTGATTAGGATTGTAAGTGGTCGCTGCTATTCCAGCATAAGTTGAATGAAGTTCCCAATAAGTCCCCTGAACAGCAGAATGCCCCAATTCAGTTGAAAGCGTCAAGCTCGTGCTTGGATTTGAGGTGGTTATTTGGATTGTTATAGTTACGTTTAGTTCTGCTCCCGCAAGTATTGGAGCATTGGTAGTGTTTTGTCCCGTTGTGACATCTACCTGCATCAGGAGCTGACCAGTTTTTAGGTCGCTTATAGTGTATTGGGTAATCCATTGGCCAGTTCCTTGTGCATTGGCGGGTGCCACGGAT
>JBGOXQ010000069.1:0-8209 GCA_041479225.1 Bathyarchaeia archaeon | reverse complement strand
GTTTCCTACATGGAGGAGTTCAGGTTGCAGGCGCAGAAAGATGAAACAATAATCGTGGAAGGCAACTTAGAAGAAGTGGTTTCGCCCAAGGGCAGCTTCTACCAGATTGCACTAACCTATTGCCCGCGTTACTACGAGCAAGTCCTAAAAGTTGCCGACCTAAAGCCTTGACAGGACCATGTAGTCCGCTGGCTTGTTGCCGATTATGATTCTGTAGTGCACGCGGTTCAAACGTTTATCGTTGACGTGTTCCACCTTGCCCTGTGCAGTAACGTTTTCGCCTTTCTGAGCCTGCAAGCAGAACCTTCCGCGGAAAGAGATAATCTCCGTAATCGGCTCAAGTCGTGGTCCTTCGGCGACTATGACTTTTTCAATTTTGTAGGTGCATGGTGTGAAAAGCGCTTCAGCATCATCCGCGATTGTGGCTGTTATTCTTGCGTACCCTGCGTTTTCGTAGCAGACGTCGCCGTATTGCTCGTCTATTTCATGCCAATCTTTCACGAAGCGGATGAAGTAGTCTGTTCCGTCGTACTTGCCTTGGAACGCTTTGCGCTGTTCGACGTGGGCGAAGTCTTCGAAGGTCATGATTGTGTCTTTCGAACGGAACTCGAAAAGCGTCTGCAGTTCCTGCCGCGTGTAAGCTTTGAAGCGTGAATGCTCCTCTTCCAGCAGGCTTTGCAGTGCGGCGTAGGCTTTGCGGCAATTCTCCACGCCGTACACGAGGGGGTCGATGTCGCTTTGCAGTGTGAACAACCCTGCCATTATTGAGCCTGAAACTCCAATGCTGCTCCACGGTATGCCTGCGGCTTCCTTAAGCTCTTCAGCCAGCATCACAGCTTTCTCCTCAAGCGGTTGCAGTTTTTTTGCTGAGCGCAATTTGACCAGTTTTTCAACTGGTTTGCAGTGTTTCTTGATGTCTTTGGTAGGGATTTCACAGAGTTTCTCGCCGAAAACAGCGTCCATAACAATCAGTTGGGGCGCGTTCTGTTCCAAATACTTGAATCGTTCTGCGAGGTTGTAGACTTTGCCGTACAGGTTGCTTCCACTTCTGCGAGTGCCTTGTTTGGAAGGGATGTATCTGGGGAACGCGATGACTTTTTCGGGCGGGTGAACTAAGCCTTTTACATCGAAAATGACGTTGTCGCCTGTCTTGATTAAGTCTCCTTCACGTGCCAGCATAACAGACTCTCTTATGTAATGTGCTTCAATTGTGTGTAGATTTTTACATAACGTTAATAAACCTTTTTTCGAACCACATAACCTCAGGTGCGCTCTCCACATGCCCCAGAATGACAAGGCAAAGCACATCAGCAAATGCTTAGAGATGGCTATACTGTTCGAGGTCAGCGCCAATAAGCCTGGCAACGTCAACTTTGTTGTGGGCTTTGAAGGCACAAGAGTGGAGCACTTCTTGGCTTCTGCGGTGGCTGCGGCGCCTTCGTTTGAAGAGGCAGCTAAACGCGGAATCGCCGTTGCAAACGGTGAACTCCAAATCAGCCGAGTTGGCATGGGCAAGCTGATGAGGGACTGCGTAGCGGACATTGACACGTGGCAGAAGGGCGGAAACACGCTGCTCGGAACAGTGATGTTGTTTATTCCAATGGCAGTTGCAGCTGGTATGACGCCCTTAAGCAGCAAAGGCGAGTTTGACCTTCAAAAACTCAGAGCTAACATGAAACTGGCGGTTGAATCCACAAGTGCTCAGGATGCAGTCGACTTGTACGAAGCCATTGCTATTGCGAAGCCTAGCGGGCTCAATGATGCCCCGGACCTTTCTGTCACTGACTCCCAGTCCAAAGCGCGTTTAATCAAGGAAAATGTTTCCCTCTTCAAAGTCTTCAAAATTGCTGAGGGCTATGATGATATCTGTTTTGAATGGGTTAACAATTTTCCAACGACTTTCGACCTTGCGTATCCCTACATGATGGAGCAGCTGAATGGCAAACGCAAATGCTTAAACACGGCTATCGTGCATACGTTCCTTAAGGTTCTTTCTGAGCGTCCAGACACTTTTATCTCGCGGAAAGTCGGCTTGGAGAAAACTCGTGCGGTTTCGGAAGATGCTAAAAAAATCCTGCAATTGGGCGGTGTTGAAACCCCTCAGGGCAGAGAAGCCATTTTGCTGTTTGACAGGAAACTGCGGGAATGTGGAAACAACTATAACCCTGGAACCACCGCTGACATAACTGCTGCGACGCTAGCGTTGTGCACCTTGAGCGGCTATCGACCATGACTTTTTAGACTTATTATTCTTAAATATAACGTGTTAGCTCTATTTTATTGAGGAATATTGTTGTCAGAGTTTGTTTGGAAAAAGCCTGTCCTGTGTTTCTTTAAACAACGCGATGTAAACCCAGAAATAGACCCTTTTGTAGTTGTTAAAGCCAAACAAGTCACCATATCCAAATCAGCTGACGGCAAAATAACTGGAAAAGTTCAAGATTTCTTCACGCTTATGGGCGATGCAGACTACCTTTCCACGGCAGAAGGTGTGGCTGATCATTATATTGTGTGCTGGTTTGACGATACTGAACCTGACATGACGAAAGATCTGAGGCGCCTTCGAGGAGTCACTTTAAAAGAAAAAGCAACCTACGTGCTCAACGAGGCTGGCAAACGAACCTACAATGCTACGTTCAAAGCTGAACATGGTAAGCTGAAATAGAAGCTTTGTTTCCTAATCAATTCACTATTTTTTTAGACTCTGATTTCCAAGAGTAACCTCAGACTGGTCTTTTAAAAGTAACCTAATGCGATTGCATACACTTACAAATTCGCACTTTTTTAATATCAGAACAGCATACCCTTACAGGGGGCTCCACCTTGCTCTTTGGACACAAAAACAAACCCCAGACAGGACTCAAAGTAGACTTAGGCGATTTGCAGAAAGAAAAAGAACACCTGACCAGCTTTCTGCAGTCACACCTCAAAGTTACCGTTTCCCAAGTTCAGGACAAACTGACCGTGGATTCAGAAAAGCTGTCTCCGCAGGAACTGCAGCATGTAGTGACTAAGTTTGTTTACCACCGAAACCTCAACAGCACCCACTGGGTTTCCTTAGAAGGCACAACTGTCAAAATCAACAGGTTCAAGGGCACTGCCAAGAAAACAGAAAAAACCAAGAAAGAACCGCCGCACCAAACGGCAGTCCAAAGCTGGGGATTATAAAAACGCACCATAGATTCATCAGCTTTCCAACTTCTGACTGCAAAATAAGCTTGCTTTCGTAATCAGTGAAACGCCTCTTTACAGAATTTAAGAGTGACTTTTTCGCATATTTCTTTGGATATATTCCGTTGAAGCGGGGTTTAGTCTTAAATATAACCACTGAAATCTCTACTGGTAAGGTCAGAGGGTATGGTAGACCAAAAGTTAAAGGCTACTTTGATCACTGGTCGAACAATCGACCAAGGCGTAGGCAAAGAACGTGGAAAAGGCTCGAAAGAATACTTCGAAAACGCCTCAGTCTGTTTCATCGACGTAGCCGATATGAAGAAACTTAACATTAAAAACGGGACCAACGTTCGGGTAACAACCCAATTCGGTTCCGTCATCCTTAAAAGCATCAAGCAACCCCGAGGCGCCAATCCAGGCATGATTTTCGTGCCATGCGGCTCATGGGCAAATGCTGTCTGTGGCGACGATACCTTCACTATGGGTATGCCGCTTTTCAAAGGGTTCCCAGCTGAAGTGGAACCTGCCCCTAATGAGCCTGTTCTGAAACTTGAAGAACTTCTCTTGAAAGAATATGGGAGGTCAATGAATTGTCAGTTATAAAATCCGTGATTTGCCCAATTTGCGGTTGCTTATGTGATGACATTGAAGTAACCATTGAAAATAACAAAATCGTTAAAATGAAGAACGGATGCGCCGTATGCGAATCCAAAATGGTTAACGGCTACAATGATGAAGAGCGGCTTCTCACGCCGATGATGCGTAAAGACGGCAAACTTGTCCCTGTATCTTATGATGAAGCGGTGCATAAAGCTGCCCAAATCCTCACCGACGCCAAATATCCGTTGCTGTTTGGCTGGAGCTCCTCAACCAGCGAAGCTCAACGTATAGGTGTCGAGTTAGCTGAAGAGCTTGGATCAGCCCTTGATAACACATGCAGCATCTGCCATGGACCCTCAGTTATGGCGACTCAGGAAATAGGTATCCCTACATGTACTTTAGGTCAAATTCGTCACCGCGCTGACTTGATTATTTATTGGGCATGTGACCCTTGGAGTGCCCACCCCAGACACCTTGAAAGATATACTTCTTTCACTGAAGGACGATTCGAGAAAAGCGAATGGAAAGGATACATGCAAAAAGTAAAGGCAGGGGCAGGAAAGAAAAAACTCGACGCTGCTGCCAGACAAGGGCACATCAAGTACATGCCAGCACCTCATCCTCAAACATGCACTGTAGACGGACCTCCTCCAACTATCTCCAAACAAGGACGCAAGCTGATAGTTGTTGACGTGAGAAAAACGATGACTGCTGATGCAGCGGACTACTTCATTCAAGTGGAGCCTAACAAAGATTATGAAGTAATTGAAGCGCTAAGAGCTCTGGTTAACGACCAAGAACTCGACGTTGACAAAGTCGGAGGGGTTCCTGTGCCGTATCTGCAGGAAGTTGCCGATGCCATGGTGAACTGCGAGTTCGGCGTAATCTTCTTCGGTCTCGGCTTAACCCAGACGGTGGGCAGGTTTAGAAACGTCGAAATAGCCATCTCGCTGACGCGTGACTTGAACAGGAAGACAAAATTCGTGATCTTGCCCATGAGAGGACACTTCAACGTCACTGGCGCCAACGTGGTTTTTGCATGGCAGACTGGTTACCCGTATGCGATTGACTTTTCACAGGGTTATCCACAATACAATCCTGGAGAATTTTCGACTATTGAACTCTTGAAACGCGGTGACAACGACGCAACCCTCGTCATCTCTTCAGATCCAGGTGCGCACTTTCCAAAGCCTGCTGTTCAAAACTTGGTTAAGCATCCACTGATAGTTATTGATCCCCACATGAACTGCACCTCGATGCTGGGCGACGTAGTTTTCCCAACTCAATGGTGCGGTATAGAATATGAAGGCACGGCGTACCGCATGGACCACGTACCCATCATGCTTAGGAAAGTTGTGGAACCTCCACCAGGAATACTTAACGACGAGCAAATCCTAACAAAAATACTTGAAGAAGTCAGAATAATCAAATCTCAAAAAGCACCCCACAAATCAAAGTGCGCAACAAAAAAAGCGGAGGCTAACTAAATGACTGAGTTACTCATAAAGAACGGTTTCGTCTACGATCCCATCAACGGGATAAACGGCCAAAAAATGGATATTGCCATTAGAAACGGCAAGATTGTTGAAAAAGTATCGCATAAAGCTAAAATTATTGATGCGTCTGGCTTGACGGTGATGCCTGGCGCCGTGGACATTCACACTCACGTTGCAGGCACCGAAGTGAACACTGGCCGAATCCTCAGACCCGAAGATCACGAGAAAGATGTGGAACGCAAAACTGCCATAACCAGGTCTGGCGTAGGCTACTCTATTCCCTCAACATTCACGACGGGGTACCGATACTCCAGAATGGGTTACACTACAATCATGAATCCGTCCATGGCCCCTCTTGAAGCTAAGCACACTCATGAAGAACTCAACGATATACCATTGGTGGATAAAGCCACTTACCCGCTGTTGGGCGACTGGTGGTTCGTGCTTGAATACTTAAGCAAAGGCAAAATCGAAGAATGCGCAAGACATATCGCTTGGATGCTGAAAACCACCAAAGGATATGCTATAAAAATCGTAAACCCTGGTGGCTTAGAAAGCTGGGGTTTCGGCGGCAACGTTCACAGTATTGACGATCAGGTGCCTAATTTCTGCATCACTCCCCGAGAGATAATACGCGGTTTAGCAAAAGTTAACAAGCTACTCAACTTACCCCACACAATTCACCTTCACACAAACAACCTCGGCATACCCGGCAACTACACTACAACACTGGACACCATGAAAGCGCTTGAAGACCTGTCTACTGACGGCAAACCTGTGTGCCACATTACCCACTTGCAGTTTAGCAGTTTCGCAGGTGACAGCTGGGGACATATGCATTCAGCTGCGGAAGAAATCTCCAGCTACATTAACGCTCACAGCCACATGACCTTTGACATGGGTCAAATCATCTTCTCAGATACCACAACCATGACTGCTGACGGTCCCTTCGAATTCACTCTCTACCAATTGAGCGGGCATAAATGGGTCAATGCAGATGTTGAGACTGAAACAAGCGGCGGCATCATACCGATGCATTACAAACGCACAAGCGCCGTTAACGCAACTCAATGGTCCATCGGCTTAGAACTTGCCTTGATGATTAAGGATCCCTGGAAAATCTTCATGACCACCGACCACCCAAACGCTGGGCCCTTCTTTGCTTACCCAAAAATCATCGCGTGGCTCTTAAGCAACAAAGCACGCATGGCAACTCTCAAGAGATGCCACAAAAAAGCTCAAAAGAACAGCCTGCTGCCCACGATAAACCGTGAATTAAGCCTCTATGAGCTGGCAATTATGACTCGCGCGGGACAAGCCAAAGCCTTAGGACTCAAGAACAAAGGCCACTTGGGCGTTGGAGCAGACGCAGACGTAGCCATATACAAAGTCAACCCAGAAACAACTGATATAGCCAACAAGTACAAGCCAGTACGCAGAGCGTTTGCCCACGCCGCTTACACCATCAAAGACGGCATTGTTGTTGTTAAAGACGGCGAAGTAGTTCAACATGCTAGCGGCAGAACCATGTGGCTTGATGTGGAAACAGCTGAGCAAGTGCAAATTGACGATGACATGAAAAAACGGTTCAAGGAATACTGGACCGTCGAGTACGACAACTATCCCGTGTCTGATCACTGCGTGAAAGTCCCTGATCAAATAACCGTAAAGGCCAGGATCTAAATGATAGTTCTGACGCCTCTGAAAAAGTTCGAAGTTCCAGTCCAAGCTGCATGCATCAGCCCTGAAGTATTCCAAGGCAAAACCATCGCGGAAATAGCTGCGTTGCCCCTAACCGAAGGCAACCTGCAACTGCAACTCTGTGACATCTTCAAAATCGAAGAAACACCAGATGCAACCCCAAACATAACCATCAACGGCGACGTAGCCAAAGTCAAACGCATCGGACAAGGCATGAAGGCAGGCGAAATTGTCATCAACGGCGACGTCGGCATGCACACAGGCGAAAAAATCCATGGGGGCAAAATAACAATTAATGGCAACGCTGACGGATGGACAGGCAGCCAGATGCGAGGCGGTCTCATTGAAATTCACGGCAACGCAAACGACTACTTGGCTTCTCCTTACCGTGGAAGCGACACCGGCATGAAAGGCGGCGTCATAATTGTTGACGGCAACGTCGGCAGCGACTCAGCATGCTACATGCGCGGCGGCGTCATCAAAATCAAAGGCAGCGCGGGAAGATTCTTAGGCTACCACATGTCAGACGGCACCATATACGTTGAAAAAGACTGCCAATACCGCTTAGCTCCATGCATGACAGGCGGCAAAATCGTGATTGCAGGTGCCTTAGAAGAAGTCATGCCAACATTCACTATTGACAGCGTAAAACCAAAAGTGAAGATTGACGACACCCAATCAGTGCCTGGTCCCTTCTACGTGTTCTTGGGCGACTTAGCTGAGCATGGAACAGGTAAACTCTTCATTTCAAAAGCCAACAATCCGCAGCTGAAAAGCATTTACGAGAAGTATCTTTAAACTTCCCAGAAGAGAGCTGCAAGAATTCAGCTCTACACTAACCATTTTATGATTAAAGTTAATATCACTGGAAACATGTGAACTTCTCAGAACAAACGAAACCGAGTGGAGCCAAAACGCATGCGCCAAGTTGACATATTAAGGCTTGACTTATCAACGGGAAAAGCAGAGAAAATGGTTGATTGCGTAGCTGAAGAGGTTCCTCTTCAAATAACGTTGAACTCAGCCTACTCATTTGTCATCTGGTGTTCTCCCTCACAGTTCAAAGAGCTCGCGGTTGGCTATCTACTCTCTGAGGACATTCTGAGGACAGCCGATGAAATAGAAACCTTAACCTCCGACGAGGCTAACAACAGTTGCCAAATCAAGCTCAAGCCCAGCGTGGATTTGGATGAGCGAATGAAAAACTCGCGCCGCAGCACCCGCATAATCCCACTAAT
>JBGOXQ010000068.1:0-8241 GCA_041479225.1 Bathyarchaeia archaeon | reverse complement strand
GATCTGGACCATTCCATTTTCTACATTGTTGAAGCCTCTAGTCAAGAGGCTGTTGAGGAATACTTTAAGGACATTGGCTTTGCTTTCTGGAACACCATTGAAATTCGACAAGTGAGACCCGTAGCGGACATAATAAAAGCCGTAGTTGAAAAATCCTAATGCATAAGCGGAAGCGCTAGACGCAGTCTTTATGAGCACTCACTGCTAAACCTTGTTTGGAGAGAGCGTACGGAGAAGGAAAAAACTATTTCACTGTCACTTTGTGCTTTTTAGGCGCGGGTGTACTTTGTCGCTTTTTGAAAAGCGTCTCCAACGGTTGTATTCATTATCTACACCTTCTAGAAGTATCGTTCTGCAGCTTCTCTGGCGCACTCTTATTCGAGCTTTCCATATTCAGCCTTGAAAGTAGTGTTGTAGGTTCTCTTCCCTCTTTCATCGACTTTAAATGACATCCCTGGTGGAAATGTGACACCTGATAAGCGTCTTGCTGCTTGGATGAAGTCGTCTCCTTTGTCGTCAAACCAACACACAACATATCGATCGATTTCTCCTCCTTTAAAAGATATGTAATCGAGATTACCCATCAAAGCAAAGAAATCTTCCACGCTTCCTTCCAGGGTTTTCTTTTCTGAAGTGGTCACAGTGAGTTTTTTAGCTTGGACAACAGCCAATGGTTCTCTTTCAGGCTGTGGTCTTCTGTCACGGTAAAGAGTTAAAACGGGTTTGTTCCAAACAAGTAGAGCCAAATAAATCACCTATTGATCTTTATATGCAAAGTTGTATTTAATGAAGTTGCAGGTTCTGGTAACTTCTCGTTGGATGGTTTTTTCTGTTAATTGTCGTGGGATGCTTCTTTTAGGTGTCAACTTCCGTGGGATGACTTACTACGAGCATTCTAAGGGTGTTAGAGTAGTCCAAGAATATGGATCAGAGTGCCATTGATGAGGGAAATCATCCAGATAATGAATGTGGGTAGCATCCATTTTCTCATTTTTGCGCATCTCATCATGCTTGGCGGTTTGGAAAACCAGAAAGCAACTATTATGATGCCCAAAACTTCTGCAACTGTTCCCAAAACAACATGCGACCAAACATCAATCGCAGACAACACGGATAAACTGCCTATATCGCCCAATCCTTCCGCAAAGTTTGGAACCATCACCACAAAAATAAGTATGGTATGCAATATCAATGCAAGGACGGTAAGGTATCCATGCCTCATAAGGTTCTTTTTTCCGCTGGCTCCGCTCACAAACGGAAGACCCAAAACTAACAAAAACATAATCGCCACTTGCAATGAGAGTGAGATGTTGCCAATTGGGTCAAGAGCGATTGCCAAGGATGGAAGCATACAAAAACAGGAGTTAAATATCTTAAAAAGCTACCTATTGCCGATTCTCAGGTTTTCTCAGTTTACTTGCGTTTTGAATCAGAGTTTTCCATTTATTCTTTCCTTCAATGTTTATTCCGATGCTTCTGCGTGTGTTTTCCACTGAGAACTTCATGTGGTCTAACATAGTTATGGGGAATCTGGTAACCTCTAAGCACGGTTGTTCACTTCTTTTTCAGTCGCATTTGTAGTTGTGTTCTACACACAATCAATAGTGTATCGTGAGTCACAAGATTTAAAAAGGAACCCGTTGCTCTAACATAACAGTCTAATCCCAAAGGAGGGATAAACGAAAAAATGAACAAAACACTCAGAAAAATAAGACATGATGCAAAAGCCCTCAGCCCCGTTGTTGCTTCAATTATACTCATCGCCGTCACCGTCGCCGTTAGCATCGCTGTAGCTGCATGGATGGGTGGAATGACCATCGGATTCATGGGCTCATCCTCCGTCACCGTAACTAATGTTGCGTTTGGTGGAACCAGTGCTGATGGTGCTAACTACATGAATGTTACAATGAAGAATACAGGAACGAAGCCAGTAACCGTCGTGGTAGTGAAAGTCAATAGTGCAACAATAGCGACTTGGGTGATGAATGGTACTTCAACAGCAACGCTTGATGCTGGTGCAATCAAACAATTAAATGTGAACAACGCCATATGGGTTAATGGCAATGCATACAAGATTGACCTTTACGACGGAAACAACCAAGTCATCGGCAGCACACAAGTCAACGCTCCAGGCGCATAAAATCCCAACCATCTTTAATCTAAAATTTGGGGGGGTAAAGGGTGAAAAATAAAACACCTTCAATTTCCCTTTCTCTTAGTTTCATCTTTGAAGGGACTGAAAAATCATGGTCATTGAAATAAAAGAATACACATCAGCAGAAGAAATCGCCGAAACCTTAGACAAACAAATAGGCGACACTAAAAGCACATTAGGCGAATACCTGCGAAGGCTAGACGATATACGCATGTTAGCGGAGAAATCAAAGAAAATCCGCGAAGTCGTCATGAAACTCGCGGGCAAAAAAGCCTCCAACGAAACCCTCGGCGAAATAACAGTGGGCAGCCTTAACATAATTCTAGACGCTAATCCGTTCCACGAATTAACCGCCATAGAGGCAGTCGTGCGAAGCTTCCAAGAACGCCTGCTCACGCTGCAGAAAGCACGCGAATCACTCAAGTGGCTAGACCAACTTGGCGACACTGAAGGACTCAAGTACCTTGTCGTGGAAAACAACGATGTCCCCGAACGCATCCTCTTCAAGCTCTCATAGCATCGGGAAATGCAGGAGCCACAAAAATGAGCACCCAAGCATGTCTCTCAGCGCTTAAAACCACGCTGAGCGAAATCAAAACCGCCTGTCCACAAGTATCCACAACTTTCATTTTCGGAAAAGACAAAAACATCATAGCCCAAGACGAAAGCACAGATGAAAACACCCTGGCAAACGCCATTCAAGCGTTCAACGCTCTGAACCAGAGAGCCATCAAAACTGGCGGCATAGAATCCGTAACTTTCCGAGGCACAAAAAAACAAACCACCATCACACGGATAAACAACTTTTACTTCGCCGCTGTCACATCCAAAGAAGTCGACGAGAAAACCCTGAACATCATAACCCACGTACTAGTTCCAACAATTCTCAAAACAGTTGAAACACTTCAGCCAGAAATAGCAAACACTGTAAGTGCACCTGCCGCAAGCAACAACGTTATGGATGAAAGATTTGGAGAAACTGAAAAACTTGAAGTCAACTTCTCCGCAGAAAAAACTGCGGAAGTTGAGGCTGAAGCTGAACCTGAACCTTACCTACCCGCGTCTCCTGTAAGCCAATTCCTAGTTGAAAACCTCACAGGAATTTATTTGCTTGGCTCAACAGACGCCGTGCGCATAGACAGCTCAGTAATAGCTCAATGGAAGAACTTGTACGGCGAAAGGAAAATCGAAGAAGTTCAAGTGGAAGAAGCCCACACCGGGAAAAAAATGCGCTGCAAATTCAAACTCATAAAAGACCAGAAATTCGAGGGAAAAGGCATAATCCAAATACCTAACAAACTGCAAACTTCCCTGCAAACCAAGAAGGGCGCATTAGTCATGGTTAAACCCATAATCGAATAAGGCGGTAAGATGGCAAAGCAAAAAAGCAGTCTAAACGAAATCACCACAACAACAATCGTCGTAGGCGACGAAAAAGAGCAAAACACAGCCCAAGACTCCACAGAACTGAAGGCAACTCTAGCAGAAATCCGCAAATATGCAGGCGTTTTAGGCTACATTCTGAAAGATGCAGCAACCGCAATCGTAGACATACAAGAGCCTTCGCAATTAATCCAATACGCCATGTTAGCTTCCGAAGCCTTTGACGCAAACGTGGAGCTTTCAGTGCTCTTCGAATTAGGCGACATGAAAACCGCAATAATCGAGTGCCCAAACCTCAAAGTCCTCTGCGCAATTATAGGCGAATGCACCGTGAACATATTCATGGAGAAAGACACGGATCACTCAGAAATAATGCGGAAGCTTCTCCTACACCCTGAATAATAAGCTTCAACACCGCTTCCAGCAATTCTAATAAGTGGAAGTCTGGGCTAAAAATTCTCGAGTGTACTTGTGAATCTTAACTTTCTGGTTTTGGTCATCCATTACAGCGAAATTGTATTCATAAAGGAACAACGCAATCTTCGACGCTTGGTACTGACTTAATTCGAGCGGTTGCTGGAGTTCCGCTATACTATGCCATTCTCCATCTTTGAGTACTTCAAGTGCCAACGCAAGTTTTGAAACCGTACACGTCCAACTCCAATCCGAACTCCAAACCAAACTAATTCCTTTTAGCTTAAATACGTTTTGAGTTTAAGTTTTAGAACAATGCTATAGAAAACATACAGGTTTCATCCAACACTTGGGGCGCGCCGCGTTTAATGTAGCATAAACTTTATATTCCAAAACCAGTCACCATTTTGCTCTTGAGGGGTTAATTGTAATGACCACACCACTCTCAACCAACTCTTACGCTTACGGCGCAGGATCCACCTATGGATCTGGCAGGAACTAAGCAGTTAACCCACATTTATCTTCATGTTTCCGTTTCGGTTGCTGTTAGGTTTTGGATGGGAAAAGAAAAATGGACGCAAGAACAAAAGATGCCCAAAGAACTCAAAGATTAATTACATGCAACCCTAAAGTTCTAAGCAATAAGGGAGAGATGTGAAAATGCACAGGAAACTCCTAATTCCAGGTCCCACAGAAGTTAGCCAAGAAATCCTCCGGGAACAAACCCGCCTTCTCATGGGGCACAGAAGCAAAGAATTCAGCGATCTGTACAGCGGAATAACCGCCAAACTAACAAAATTCTTTGAGCTGCCAACCGAATATAAGCCCACAACCACTACATCTTCAGGTACATTATGGTTTGACATAGTCGGCAGAAGCATCGTAAAGAAAAAAGCCCTATGCTGCGTCAACGGCGCCTTTTCCCAGCGTTCCGCTGAAATTGTGCGTGCCTGCGGCAAACAAGCTGACTATATAGAAGTAGAATGGGGCAAAGTTGTCAAGCCAGACATGATTGCGAAGAAACTGGCAAGCGGCGAATACGACACATTAACCATGTGCCACAACGAATCCTCAACAGGCGCAAGAAGCCCAGTCGCCGAAGTTGGCAAACTCGTCCACAAAGAATACCCCAACGTCATCTTCGCAGTTGACAGCGTCTCCTCCATGGCAGGCGACAAAACATTGCCGCAGGAAATGGGCGTAGACATCCTTTTCGCTTCAACACAAAAGTGCTTTGCGTTACCACCAGGCTTAGCCATAGCCTTAGTCAACGACCGCGCCCTAGAAAGAGCAAAAGAAGTTCCTAACCGAGGCGGCTACACAGACCTCGTGGAAATCTTCGAGTTCGAGAAAAAGCACCAGACACCCTACACCCCGAACATATCGCTCCTGTACGCGCTGGACAAACGCTTAGACCTCATGCTAGCAGAAACATACGCCCACATCTACCAGCGACACAAAGACATGGCTGAACTCACCCAGAAATGGGCAAAGAAACACTTCGAAATGTTCCCAGAAAAAGGCTACGAATCCATAACCGTCTCATGCATCAAAAACACAATAGGCAAAAACGTAAAGGAACTCAACCAGAAACTCGCAGAAAGAGGCTATGAAATCAGCAACGGCTACGGACAGTTAGCTGAAAAAACCTTCCGCATAGGCCACATGGGCGAATGGACCGTCGCAGGCATCCAACAAGCCCTCGACGCCATCGACGACATCTGGGGACTCGCAAAGTGACCCTGAAAATCCTCATCTCTGATCCACTCTTCGACGAAGGCATAAAACTACTTGAACAAAAAGGCTACCAAGTCACAAAAGCCTGGGACCTGCCAAAAACCGAACTTCAAAAAATAATCGGCGAATACGACGCGCTAATTATGCGTTCTGCAACCAAAGCGAACGCAGAACTAATCAGCAAAGGCAAGAAGCTGAAAGTCATCGGACGCGCAGGCGACGGCCTAGACAACATCGACTTAGAACAAGCCAAGAAACAAGGCATAGTCGTGGTGAACACACCACACGTGGCTTCCATAAGCGTAGCCGAACTCGCCATAGGGCACATGCTGGCGCTTGCAAGAAGCATCGTAGAAGCCACCATTTCTCTTCGCGAAGGCAAATGGCAAAAAGAAGAATTCACAGGCACAGAAGTCAACGGAAAAACCCTCGGAATCATCGGCTGCGGAAGCATCGGCAGAGAAGTCAAGAAACTCGCCGTAGGCTTAGGCATGAAAGTCCTAACCGTTGACATATGCGTCAGCAAAGAATTCATACCCATAGATGCCATGCTGCCCAAAGCCGACTTCATATCAATACACGTCCCACTTACACCCCACACAACACACCTGATTTCCACAAAAGAATTCGCCAAAATGAAAAACGGCATCATGCTAATCAACTGCAGCCGCGGCGGCATAGTAGATGAAGAAGCACTCTACCAAGCCTTAGTGCAGGGCAAAGTGAAAGGCGCCGCACTAGACGTCTTCGAGCAGGAACCCCCAAAAAACAACAAGTTACTAACGCTCAAAAACGTTTACGCTACACCCCACGTTGGCGCTCAAACCCTCGAAGCCCAACTTAGGACGAGCACACAAATAGCCCAGAAAGTCATAGAAGCACTAGAAAAGCAAACACGGTGAAAACCATGGCAGACATCAAACCCTTCAAAGCCATAAGATACACCGAGAAAGCAGGCAACCTCAAAAACAACATAACACAGCCCTACGACAAAATAGACCAAGACATGCAACGAGAATACTACGAGAAATCACCCTACAACTACTGCCGCCTCATCCTCCCCATGGAAGAAAACCGCTACGAAGCAGTGCACCAACGCATCTACGAATGGCTCAGCGAACACATCTTATCCAAAGACGACGCGGCTTCCGTTTTTGTTTGCCGCCACGAATTCAGACTTGACGGCTCAAACTGCACCCGCACAGGACTAATCGCGGCCCTACGCCTCTACAACTACAGCGAAAACATAGTGTTCCCCCATGAAACCACCTACGACGCACCGAAAGCCGACCGACTCAACATGCTAAGAACCATCCGAAAAGACCTTGAACCCGTATTCTTAATTTACTCAGACCCAGAAAACGTAACGATTAACTTCTTTAAAGAAACCGCCAAAACCGCTCCATTACTGGAGGTTGAAGACCAGTTCAGAGTGAAGCACACCGTTTGGAGAGTAACAGACCCAAAGAAAATCGCAATTGTCCAGAAAGCTCTGGCCGACAAGCAACTGGTAATCACAGACGGGCATCACCGCTACGAAAGCGCATTAGCTTACCGGGATGAACGACGCAAACAGGAGCCGTGGACAGAAAACTCCGCCTTCAACTTCCACATGAGCTACATGGTTCCAGTTCAAGACGAAGGTCTAGTAGTTTTGCCCACTCACAGGCTTCTTAGAAAACTCGAGTTAACCAGCAGCATGTTAGAGCTGCTCAAAGAATACTTCACAATTTCAGAACTCACCCCAAAAGTCGAGTTTCTAGAGAGTTATCTGAAAAAACACAAAACAGAACACGCCTTCATAGTCTACAACGGCGCAAAAGCCTATGGGCTACTGTTGAAGGACGAGAAAAAAATCGCCGACCTCTCCAATGCAAACCAGTCAGCAGAAGTCAGCCTCCTCGACGTAGTCATATTACGCGATGTGGTCTTCAAAATTCTCATGAAAACAGGCAACTTGAAACTGGACGAAGACATACTCTACGAGAGATCCATGCTTACAGCGATGCAAAAAGTTGAAAGCGGCGAAGCAAAGGTAGCTTTCATGGTTAATCCTATAAGCCCAGAGGCAGTTTGGCGAATCGCACAGAAACGTGAGCGACTGCCTGAGAAATCCACCGACTTCTATCCTAAACCAGTCTCAGGCTTAATGATGCTGGATATCTCCCGAGAAGAAAAACTCTAATTTCTCCTGCTGTGAGATTTCGGTCAAGGAAAATGTTATAAGGCTAAGCTTAGAACAGCAAACACATTTAAGAGGTTTCATTATGAGCCAAATCAAACCAGCCAAGAAGTACCTTGCAGAAATGATAGGCACACTCGTTCTGGTCCTGATGGGTTGTGGAAGTGCAGTTATCGCAGGCAAAAACTTCGCAGGATTAAGTGGAAACGGCATTGTAGGTATATCTTTGGCTTTCGGCTTAGCCGTCCTCATCATGGTCTATGCTATCGGCGGCATTTCCGGCTGTCACATAAACCCAGCAATTTCAATTTCCATGCTTGCAGCAGGCAAACTTAGCGCAAAAGACACCGTGGGATACGTGGTTTTCCAG
>JBGOXQ010000067.1:0-8333 GCA_041479225.1 Bathyarchaeia archaeon | reverse complement strand
TCTGCGTAAAGCGTGTATCGGGGAAATAACTGTGCATACGTTTTAACTTGGTCGTTTAGCATTTTGGTTTGGTTTTCCTTCTTAGATGATTGCATTGATTATTACCTATTGTTTAGTTTTCATTAGCTTTCAATTTTAATTAAGGGCTTTTGTCTCCTTTTTTCTGTTGTATTCTGCTGCGAAGGTAACGAACCAGTCAGATAAATCCAGAGTTTTGAACTCTTGAGGACAAACCCATGCGTGAGCGATGTGTTCGTCGCTGAGACGCAGTGTTCCTGATTCCACTTTTCCCTCCAAAATCAAGTGGACTACTCTTATCTTGGGCAGTTCCGACTCAGCTGTTCCAGCCACATGCTGAATAGAAATCGCCAACCCCGTTTCCTCAGCAACTTCCCGAAGCAAAGCAACATCGAAGCTTTCGCCCTGTTCGATTTTGCCGCCTGGGGGCTCCCACTTGCCTGGATTGCCCTTCGAACTCATCGATCGCTTCAACAATAAACAGCGCCCAACATCATCCTTAACCAAAACTTTTACAGATAATCGCCAGGGCTTTTCAGACATCGCGACCACACTAGCTATTCTCAATTCAGCGGTTCGCACATAATACCTTTTCTGAAGTTTTTATTGGCGGTGGCTTCAAATCCACTGAACCCGCTTCTTGTTTTTTCTGCAAATCGGTTTTTTTGCCGTTTGTACGCATGGTTTTATAAAGGCACCAAACAAGAGCTATATCAAGAGGTAGGAAGATAGGACGCGATTCAACATAAAAAAGCCCAAGCGAGTTGCACTACTATCTATCGTTATAGTTCTAATTGTGGCGGCAATCTTTGGTTCGTTCTTTTACCTAAATTCTCCGAAACCCTATGATGGACCGATTGAATCTATCACGTTAGGAGCAACCCTCTTAGAATCTACAGCACCTGCTTTCGTGGCTGAAGAAAGGCACTTTTTTGCCGACAACGGCTTAAATGTAACCGTAAAATACTATGATGTTGGTTTGAACGCCGTCAATGCAATGTTGAATGGCCAAGTGGATATGGCTTGGAGTGCAGAATACATTTTGGTTGGCGCCGCATTAGGCAACCGAAAAATACAAACCATCGGTAGTGTTGCCAAAACGGAGTTTGCGTATGTGGTTGCCCGAAGAGACCGAGGAATAGAAAATATCTCTGATCTTTACCAAAAAAAGATTGGGGTTGTTCGGGGAACGGTGATGGAATTTTATCTTGGACGGTTCCTTGAGCTTAACGATATCAGCATTTCGAATGTTACCATTGTGAATATCACTCTTGCGCAGTCCGCTAACGTAATTATTAACGGCACCGTTGACGCAGTGATTTCTTTTCCTCCTTATGTTGAAACCGCACAGCAACAACTCGGCAGCAACGCAGCAGTTTGGGAGGCGCAAAGCGATCAAATGTTGTATGGCTTAATAACCTGTAGAACAGAATGGGTAACCCAACACTCCGATTTGGTAAAGCGATTTTTGAAGTCGATTAGTCAAACTGAGGACTACATTGTTCAACACCCCGATGAAGCAAAAGCCATCGTACAAAAAACGATGAATTTCACGGACGATTATATGCCGGTTGTTTGGTCTCGAAATGACTTCTCCCTCTCCCTTGACCAATCGCTTGTCGCCGCCATGGAAAACGAAGCCAGATGGATGATAAACAACAACCTAACAAACCAGACCATGGTTCCTGATTTTCTAAACTATATTTATCTTGAGGGCTTAACTTCAGTGAAGCATGAGTCGGTGAATGTAATTCGTTGAGGGCATGAAATGAGAATAAAAAACCAGTTCATAATTTGCCTCGTCGTCTTCAGCATAATATTGGTAATTATTGCTGTCTCAGTCGTAACCACGGAACAGCAAGTGGCTCAACTTAGTGGACAAGAAGAAATCGCCAGCAGCATTGAACGTGGAGCAAGCGGTTTAAACAGTGTAGCTATAGATTACTTCCTTTACCAAGAAGATTTACAGCTTTCTAAATGGCAATCCGCAATTTCTTCTCTCTCTAATGATTTATCAAGTTTGAACCGTAATGGCACGCAGCAGGAAACGCTTACAAACAACGTCGCTGGCGACTTGCAAAGGCTTAACTCCCTTTTCGATGACGTGATTTCCTATCTGCAGAGCGCTCCTCGAAATGTAAGCGTCAGAATTGACCCGGCATTTCAGAGTAGATGGAGCAGTATGGCAGTTCAGAGTCAGGCACTTGCCTTTGATTCATCTCAACTATCGCGTTCATTAGATAGTCAAGCCCATCAAATAAATAATACAAATATCTTGCTCGTAGTCTCGCTTGTTAGTGCATTCGGCGCGTTCTTAGCAACAATTTACCTTATTGTTTTTCGAAGGATGCTAAAATCAGTGACAGAACTCCAAAATGGTATTAACACAATTGGCTCTGGAAACCTCGATTACAAAATAAAAACCGAAGGCCAAAATGAGATAACTGAACTCTCACATGCTTTCAACCAAATGACAACTAACTTGAAAACAGTTACCGCCTCTAAAACCGAACTTGAAGCAGAAATCGTTGGGCGCAAGCAGGCAGAAATTGCTTTGAGGGTGAGTGAACAGCGTTGGGCAACTACCTTGGGAAGCATCGGGGACGCCGTTATTGCTACGGACTTGTCGGGTAAAATCACGTTCATGAACGGCGTAGCGGAAAGACTGACGGGCTGGACAATAATTGAAGTGTTAAAAAGCCCAGTGACGGAAGTCTTCAACATAATCAACGAACAAACCCGCAAGGAAGCTGAAAACCCTGTTAGCAGGGTGCTTGAGAAAGGCTTGGTTGTCGGTTTGGCTAACCACACGGTTTTGATTCGGAAAGATGGGACAGAAGTTGCCATTGATGACAGCGGAGCACCCATAAAAGACAAAGACGGTAACGTCACTGGCGTCGTCTTGGTATTCCGAGATATAACTGAACGAAAAAAGAACGAAGAAAAGATAAATCAACAAGCTTTAATGATAGCCAACGCAAACGACGCCATTATTGGATATGATTTAGACCAAAAAGTGACATTCTGGAACAAGGCAGCCGAGCAGATGTACGGCTACACAAGAGAGGAAGCCATGGGCAAAGCCAGCGTCGATCTGCTTCAACCCACTTACGTCAACGTCACACGGGAAGAACTTATCAACCAACTTGCAACTACAGGACATGTGGAAACCGAGTCCAAAAGGTCTACCAAGGATGGTCGAAGGCTTAACGTAGAAGCCAATGTAATTCTTCTCCGCAACGAAGCAGGCAAATCCATCGGTTACGTGTCAGCTGACCGAGACATAACCCAGCGGAAGCAGATGCAAGCTAAACTTGAAGACTATAGCAAAAACTTGGAGGCACTTGTTGACGAACGCACAAAAAAACTTGAATTATCCTCGTTGTATGCCAGGCGTCTTATCGAGGCAAGTCTTGACCCGCTAATTACCATCAGTGCTGAGGGTAAAATTACCGATGTTAACAACGCCACGGAACTAGCTACAGGATGTTCTCGAGAAGATTTGATTGGCAGTGACTTCTCGGATTACTTTACTGAGCCTGAAAAAGCTAAAAACGGATACAAGCAAGTTTTCACGAAGGGATTCATGAGAGATTATCCATTAGCGATTAGACACAAATCTGGAAAAATCACAGATGTGCTATACAATGCTACCGTTTACAGAAACGAGGGAGGCGAAGTACAAGGCATTTTTGCCGCGGCACGCGATATAACACAGCGGAAAAACGCTGAAGAAAGATATCGGATGCTATTTGATTCGATTGATGAGGGCTTCTGCATCATCGAAGTGATTTTTGATGCCCATGGTAAGCCTTTAGATTATCGCTTCTTAGACGTTAATTCATCATTTGAACGACAGACCGGACTGCATGCTGCCAAAGGAAAACTGATGCGTACCCTTGCTCCAAACCACGAGGCATTTTGGTTTGAGACTTACGGCAAAGTCGCCACAACAGGGCAATCGGTGCGTTTCACAAACGAGTCAAAAGCGTTGAATCGGTGGTACGATGTTTTCGCGTTCTCAGTTGGCGAAGGAAAAATCCACAACGTGGCTATCTTATTCAATGACATTAGTCAGCGTAAGAATTTAGAAAAGCAACTGAAAGATTCTGAACGTTTAGCAACAATCGGCGCCACAGCAGGCATGGTTGGACACGACATCCGTAACCCATTGCAGGCAATCACGAGCGATGTTTATTTGGTGAAAACCGATTTGGCTCCAATGCCAGAGAGCGAAGAGAAAACGAACATACAAGAAAGCCTAACAGAAATCGAAAAGAACATCACTTACATCAACAAAATCGTTGCCGACCTGCAAGACTTCGCCCGACCTTTATCTCCAAAACTTGAAGAAGTTGACCTTGAAAAAACCGTTCACTTCGTGCTATCCCAACTCAACATCCCGGGAAACGTAACCGTCAAGCATTCGATACGTAAAGATTTTCCTAAACTCACAGCAGACGAATCCTACATCCAAAGAATACTCATTAACTTATCCAACAACGCCATACAAGCCATGCCGGAAGGCGGAAAACTGACCATAAACGCAGCCATAAAAAAGGGTAAAGCAGTAATCACCGTTCAGGACAACGGCGAAGGGATACCTGAAAACGTACGAGACAGACTGTTCATGCCGCTGGTAACCACGAAGTCTAAAGGTCAAGGCTTCGGCTTAGCTGTAGTTAAGCGGTTCACGGAGGGGCTGGGCGGAACTGTAACCTTCGAAAGCGAGGTTGGGAAAGGAACAATATTCACAATCGAACTCCCCATTTAACTTCAAAAAAGCTTATGGCAAGTCAACTAAACATTAAGCCTGAGCCCTTTTTGGTTTGAATTCGTCTCTCATCTTCATTTCCCTGCGCTTCCGATTATAACCCACCGAGAATTCATGTGTGGCATCGCGTATGCGCCTCAGCACCAGCATCATCCTGCTGTTCTTATCAAAATGTAGAGGCACGGGGTCATCTGGAAAGTAGATTTCTTCTTTTTCTTTAGCCAAACCGACAAGCGGAACCTGCAAACCCAGCGATTGAAGAGCGGATTTAGCCGCGTTAACTTGTCCTGGACCCCCATCGACAACTATGAGATCAGCTAATCTGCCCTGTTCTTCGATTAGGCGCTTGTACCTTCGCGTAACTACTTCGTTGATGGCGGCGAAGTCATCCTGCCCCACCACCGTCTTGATTCGGAATCGGCGATAGTTGCTCTTGTCAGGTTTTACATCGGTGAAGCGCACCATGCCTGAAACCACATGCTCCTGTCCTAAATTGGAAACATCAAAACAGTCGATCACACGCGGAAGAACCGGAAGGTTAAACGCTGCCTGTAGGTCAACGAGCGCGCTGTCTTCGTCCAAGCTGGATTCGATGTTTTTCTCCGCCAGTTTCACCAGCGCAAATTTGCCACCCCGCCGAGGAACAATTAAGCTAACAGGAGCGCCCCTCTTAGACGAAAAGAACTCTTCCAACGCGGCTTTCTCAGCGCTGCTTTCCCAACAGGGCTTGTTCAGCAAAATCTCCCGCGGAATCTGGTTCGTCGCGTAGAAAGCCTTCAGGAACTCCTGTTCAATCTGCGGCTGCAAATCAACAGAAAACTCTTTCTTCCCAAGCAGGACGCCTTTGCGGACGCCCATCTGGACAGCCAACATTTTTTCTCCGAACCGCCGAAAAGCCATCACATCCTGGTCGAAGCGGCGTTCGTTGTCTACGATTTGGCGTTCCGTGACCAGCCTGATGGATGCGATTTGGTTGCGGAGTTCCAGCGCTTCTTCGAACTTCTGCGCTTCGGCAGCCTGCCGCATATGAGAAACAAGTTTTTCTGTTGTTTGCTCGTAGTTGCCGCCTAAGAAGGCTCTGGCGTGTTCCACTTGTTCGAGGTACTGGTTTGCCGTGACGTTTCCAGTGCAGGGTGCCGTACACAAGCCAATGTGAAAGTTCAGGCAGGCGCGTTTCGGAAGTTTTCGGCATACGCGAAGTTTGAAGACTCGCACCACCAGCCGCTGCAGGTCCTGGCGGGTGAATCCGTCCGTGTAGGGTCCAAACGACTCCAGTTTGCGATTGACTTTTCGGCTCGTAAAAATCCTTGGGTAAGGTTCTTTGGTGAGTGCGATGTAGGCGAAGGTTTTTGCGTCTTTCAGGTTTATGTTGTATTTGGGAGTGTGCTGCTTTACCAGCTTATTCTCCAGCAACAGCGCCTCAACCTCGCTGTTGACCACAATCCAGTCTATGCCGCGGATTCTCGCCACCAACTGCCTTGTTTTGACTGGCTGGTCTTTCAGGTTTGAGAAGTAGCTTTTGACGCGTTGCCGCAGGCTTTTGGCTTTGCCTATGTAGAGGATTTCGCCTGTTTCGTCTTTGAACAGGTAGACTCCTGGGTTTTTGGGGATGTCGGAGCTTTTGAATTCTGAGGGCGCTGAGATGGGTATCATGCTGGGTTTGCTTCTTGCGAATTGTGCTTAAGTATTCTTTTTAGGAATTTGCCCGTATATGAGTTCGCGTATTCTGTCACCTCTTCAGGTGTGCCTTCCGCGAGGATTTCGCCGCCTGCTGCACCGCCTTCGGGTCCCAAATCAATGAGGTAATCGCAGCTCTTGATAACGTCCAGGTTGTGTTCGATGATGTACACGGTGTTCCCTTTCTCTACGAGGCGGTTCAGCACTTTGATTAGTCGTTTTGTGTCGTCGAAATGCAGTCCCGTGGTTGGTTCGTCAAGCATGTACACTACGTGTCCTGATTTGTGTTTGCTGAGTTCACGAGTGATTTTGATGCGTTGGCTTTCCCCGCCTGACAGCGTAGTGGAACTTTGCCCTAGCTTGATGTAGCCTAAGCCCACATCCAGCAGCGTCGTGAGTTTGTGCGAGACCCGCGGCATGTTCTCGAAAAACTTCGCTGCCTCTTCCACGGTCATATCAAGGACTTCGGCGATGTTTTTTCCTTTAAAGAACACATCAAGGGTTTCTTTGTTGTAGCGTTTCCCTTTGCATTCGCTGCACTGCACGTAAACGTCAGGGAGAAAGTTCATCTCTATGCGCAAGACGCCGTCGCCGTGGCAGGTTTCACATCTGCCTCCTTTGACGTTGAAGCTGAACCTGCCTTCGGTGTAGCCTCGTGCTTTGGCTTCTTTGGTTGAGGCAAAGATGCGTCTGATTTCGTCAAACAGCTTCGTGTAGGTTGCTGGGTTGCTTCTTGGGGTTCTGCCGATGGGGTCTTGGTCGATGACTATGACGTTTCTCACTGAAGGGGGGATTTGGAGGGTTTCGTATTTGCCGATTTTGTCCACGCGTTCGCCGAACTTCTGTTTAAGCGCAGGCATTAGGGTTTGGTTCATGATTGTGCTTTTGCCTGAGCCTGAGACGCCTGTGACCCCGCATAACACGCCTAAGGGAAAGTCTATGGTTAGTTTTTTGAGGTTGTTCTCTTCCGCGCCTGTAATCGTGATTTCGCCAATTGGCTTCCTTCGCTCGGTTGGAACGTCGATTTTAAGTTCGCCAGAAAGGTACTTGCCTGTGAGGCTTTTCTTGTTATTCATGATTTCCTCAGGCGTTCCTTCTGCCACGATGTGTCCTCCGTGGACGCCTGCACCTGGACCGATGTCTACGATGTGGTCTGCTTTGCGGATGGTTTCTTCATCATGCTCTACTACGATGAGGGTGTTTCCGAGGTCGCGTAATCGGTGCAATGTGCTGATGAGTTTGGCGTTGTCTCGTTGGTGCAGACCGATGCTGGGTTCATCCAATACATAGAGGACACCCATCAAGTTGCTGCCGATTTGTGTAGCTAAGCGAATTCTCTGGGCTTCGCCGCCTGATAGCGTTCGGGCAGCCCGCGAAACAGTGAGGTATCCGAGTCCCACGTTCTTGAGGAATCCCAGTCTATCGTTAATTTCTTTGAGTACTTGTTTGGCGATTGTCATTTCTTTCTCGTTTAACTGCTTGGGCAGATTCCCGAAAAATTCGACAGCTTGCTCAATTGATAGGTCCGTTGTGTCGATGATGCTTTTATCTTGGATTTTAACGGCAAGAACGACGGGTTGCAGTTTTTTTCCGTTGCAGGTGTTGCAAATGCGGGATTTCATGAATTTCTCAATGTCTTCTTTTCGCCATTCGCTCTCGGTTTGCTTGTACAACCTCATGGTCTGCGGAATTACGCCTTCCCATCCTTCCCGCATCCACATACTGGCGCCGTTGGACCAGTTACCGTTCAACGGTTCCCTATCCCCATACAAAAGCACATGAAGCTGCTTTTCAGTAAAGTCTTTGATTGGCGTGAAAAGGTCAAAGCCATATTTTTCCCCAACAACTGACAGTTGCTGTGCCC
>JBGOXQ010000066.1:0-8358 GCA_041479225.1 Bathyarchaeia archaeon | reverse complement strand
TCTGACGAATGCAGAAATCATTGTAACTGCTATCAGAAGTGACGGGAGAACCGTCCATGTTGGAAATTCAGGAATTGAAGGGGAAGGCGCTATGGAAGGTGGTTGTCCTACTTCTAAAACGTAGCTGGGGTCATAGTAGTATTGGGTGTGGTCGTTGAGGTTGTTAGATGCAAATTCATTGTTTATTTAGACATGGCTGAATATGACATCGAAGGTGCTTCCTGTGATGATGTTGTTTAGAATCTTGTTTGCGCTGGACGTGTCCAATCCAATTCCGTACCATGAGTTGTTAACAAAACTGTTGCCTTGGATAGTGTTGCCATAGGACGTCACCAAGCTTAACCCATACTGATTATTGCTAATGGCGTTCGCTGAGACTACATTGTTGTATGCTCCGACAAATCTAATGGTGTGAATGCTTTGGGTTATTGCGTTGTTTTGTATTCGTGAATTGTTTGTGAAAGCGAGTAAAAGCGCTTCATTTTGGTTTGAAAGGGATAAGTTTTCAATTGTAACGTTTTTGGAGTTGACTATTGCTATGAACCCAGAGTTTGGGTACAAAGAGGGATTTATAAGCAAGTCCGTTTTGTTCTGGAGATAGTAGATGGTTTTTCCGCTGATGCTGTTTGAAGCGTCTATAGTGTGCAGGAAGTGTTCAAGGGTGGAGCCGTAAATATTCAAGATTCCCTCGTACGGTCCACCGTACATGAAGGTTTGAGGCAAGAAATAATTTTCTCTGACAACCGCATTAGATGAGAAATTTAGAGTTATGCCCAATCCGGAGATAGTGTTTTGGGTTAAGATGTTACTATCTGAAGCGTCGCTAACCGTGATTTCAAAAACGTTATTGCCACTTATGGTGTTGTTAGGCGAAAAGTACAGGTCAATTCCGTGCCCAGCTTGAACGTTGTTTTGCAGGATCTGGTTGCCAAGCGACGAGTTGAGGTAAACGCCGACGCTACCCGAGATACTGTTGTTGACTATTGTGTTAAAATTCGAACTTGATAAGAGTTTGAAACCGATGAGTTCACCAATTGTTCCTGCGTTGGGCTCTGTGAAAGAATTCTGAATCATGGAATTGTTGGAGGAGTGGTATAGCCAAACGGAATCTTGAAAACTACCTTGGAGGGTATTATCCTGCAGGGTACAATTTGAACAATAGTATAGTCTAATGCCAAATTCACTGTTTACAATGTTGCTGTTGGCTATTGTACAGTTTGTGTTGAAGCTAAAATCGATGCCAACCCCATAAAACCTAACTGACAAGTTTTTGATGGTCACGTTGTTTCTGCCTTCAACAGCCATGCCGACAGAGGAATCATCAATATTATAAATATTGGAGCCGCCGGTTAAAAAGTGCCCTTGACAGTCAAGGACAATGTTGTCTCTTTCAATTACGATTTTGCCATAAACATCGTCAGAAAGAGTATAAGTGTCGCCAGTTCGCTGAATGGGAGCGGCTGACGGCTCAACGTTGCCCGAGGATCTAATATAAATTGTGACTGATGATTGGCCACTTATGGACTGAACACTGCCCATCAACAGAGCCAACCCACACAAGAAAACCAAGAGCAAGACTTTGGATTTTGCCATGTTTTCCATCAGATGGAACATAAATTTTTGCGCTCTTAACGTTTGTGGAAAACACAGGCTGACCACATATTAAAACAAGTTTGGTTTTCGCAGCACTTTCTGGACAATTAAGTTTGTGGTAATTCTTAAAAGCCTCAACCGCATGAACTGCATATCCAAGGTGTAATGTAAAATGGCACAACCTACATTCAAAACAGTTTTCGTTTTCCTCGACACAGACCCATACTGCAGCCCCTTCGACATGCTCGTCGCCATCGACGCTTTCCCCGACTCAATGATATTCAAGTATGAAAACGTCACAGGCGAAACCGCAGGCAAAATCGTATTCGACGCTCTCTTCCCCCGCGGACCTTTAGGCGCAGCGCACACAAAGATCTTCATCAACGGCAGCAACTTCGAAATGGTCGAAGCCGTCGTCGCCGCCACCCAGAAAGCTATGAAATCCGCCCCCTGGGGCACCAGCGTTATCGTGGACCCAAGAGGCGCATACAGCACAGCCGCAGGCGCAGTCGCCAAAACCCTCAGCCTCTCGCTTGAGAAGGGCTTCGGCACGCTGGAAGGCAAAAACGTCACTGTGCTCGCAGGCACTGGACCAGTCGGAATGACAGCTGCACGCATCTACGCCGCAGAAAAAGCCAACGTAACTATCACTAGCCGCACCATGGCTAAAGGACAAGCTGTCGCTGACAAGATAAACAAGGAAGTCGGCGCAGAACGCGTCAAAGTCATCGAAGTCAGCAAACCCGAACAGACATGCGCAGCCATCAAAAACGCAGAAATCATACTTGCAGCAGGCGCAGGCGGCATACAACTTCTCTCCGCAGCAGACCTGAAGGCGACCACAAAATGCAAAATCGTCGCAGACATCAACGCCATCAAACCCGTAGGTATCGAGGGCTTAGGCTCAAACGACGACGGCAAAGACCTTAAACCAGGCGTCTTCGGCATCGGAGCACTCGCCATCGGCAAACTGAAAATCAAAATCGAAACGGACATGATTAAACGCGCCACAGAAGCACCGCAAGGCATGTTCGACTACAGCATAGCATATGACATTGGCAAAACGGCTATACTTAAAAAGCTCGCGAAAGCCAAAGAACAAACAAAACCCGAACAACCCAAGAACTGGCTGCCCCCATAGGCAACCTAACTTTTCTCATTCTTTTTTGTTTATCGCTTTTTCCTAAACAAACGCGCCATAAGAACAATTACAGCGGCAATCATGACTACGGCTACGACAATCAGGGCTATTGCGATTTCATTGAACTGAGGTTGAGGTGCGGCTGGCGATGTTATTGGATTTTGGGAAGGCGAAGACGACTGATGTGGAGATTGGCTTGGCATAACCGTGGCTGTTGGTGTCGATATTACTAGGGAGGAAGTTGGTGTCGGCGAAATTAGGGGAGATAGAGTGGGCATCGATGTAGGATTGGAATTTGGAATTGGTTGTGCTTCAGGGTTTGGTGCAGTCAAAAAAGGCGTGAAATTAACTGAGCCCAAGTTAAAGTCATTTTTGTTATCGTAGATTGTCTGGCTAATGGCTGATGAGTCTGTTGTTCCCCACCAATTATTGGCGGCAGTGATATTGTTTGGGGATTGCAGGCGGAAATTGTATTGGCTACTACTTTGGATATTGTTATTTGTGATGATTAATAATGGGGAAGGGTTGCATTGAATTCCCACAGAATTATCTCTTAAAGTGTTGTCTTGAACAGTCACATTCCCGTCTCCGCCATAGCTTATTCCAAAATTTATTCCAACATCGTTGCTGAAAACCAAATTCCTCACGATTGTCGTTATGCCACCTACACTTATGTCAATTCCAGTTCTGCAGCGTGAGATTACATTGTTAGAGATAGATGCGCTACTGAGACTTCCAGCGACGTTGATTCCCGTGTTGCCGTTGCCGGTAATGTTGTTGTTGGAAATTTCTGCGTGAATTCCTTGCACATATATTACGCGAAAGCCATTTTTTGAACTCATTTCATTGCTGTATATGGTAACTTGCCCGCCTCGTGAGTCTGCATGGATTCCGTCAAAAATCTTGTTATTCGAAATTAAGGGGAACCCGCCATCGACTACAAGTCGGGTATCGACGGTATTGTTATTTATTGTTGGGGCGCCGCCCTCGACAGTGAAATCGCCCGAAATATAGTTGCTGAATATGGAAGGCGACCCGATGGCGATTGTTATTGAGTGAATGGTGTTGTATGAAATCGTTGAGTCTCCATTAATGTAGATTCCTTCGAAGGAACTGTGGGTTATTTTTGGAGCAACATTGTTGCCAATAGATATTGAAGTGGCGCTTAGAACAGAGTTTTCGATTATGCTGCCCGAACCCGTTTGCTCATTCCAACTGTTACCAACAGTGTTGAAAACGATTGATCCGCCGCTGAAGTTTATTTTATCTGTATTGCTTCCTCGTGCAACTAAAGTTCCGTTCACCTGTATGTAATACCCATTGAGGTTCACGGTGACTCCAGCTTCAATGGTTAATGTCACTCCAATGTTCACAGCCACAGGACCATTGAGAATATAGGGGCTGTTTGCTGTCGTCCACGTAGCGTCAGAGTTTATTATCCCATGAAAACTTGTAAAAGCATGTACCATGCCAAGCTGGATAGAACTAACTAATGATGAAAACAATAGCAAAGACACCAATACCATCGGCAACGTTGCTTTCATATTCATTCCATCCGCCTCAGCTATGCATGAATAATTAAAGCGTTCAATTTAATTCTCCCTGAAGAACAAAACGTTCTCCCACAAGAACCATAAACGCAATAGCAAGTTCAATCAGCATTTCAAGCCATAAATAAGGGAGGGGTAGGTCGCTGAGAGCAGACAGCCCGCAACCAACATCAACATCTCCAGCAAACAAAACAACTAGAACTAACCAAAAGTTGCCAGAAGTTATCAAATTGCTTTTTCAGCTACTTGTAGAGGCGGCGGATTCTCTCACACGCTTCAGCTATCCGCTCTTTAGGCTGCGTAAACGTTATTCTCGCGTAGCCTTCGCCATACTTGCCGAAGCCCAACCCAGGCGTCACAGCCACCCCAACATCAAGCAGCTTACTGGCGAATTTCATGCTGTCGCCCTTGCAGTTTACCCATACATAGAAAGTTGCCTTAGACTTCTCACACTTGAAACCAATGTCACACAGAGTATCTGCCAGCAAATCTCGGCGTTCTGCAAGAATCTGGTTGTTCTGCTTCAGGAACTCTGGCGGCTCCGCACTCTTATACGCCGCTAGCGCCTTGACGGCGACTTTCTGCGTGTACACGGGCGGACCCGAATCTATTTGCGACTTGATTTTGGTTAGGCCGCTGACGAGCTGTAGGTTGCCGACGGCGAAACCTATGCGGTCGCCCGTCATGTTAAACGTCTTCGAAAGCGAATGGAACTCTATGGCAACGTCCATGGCGCCGTCAACCTCCAGTATGCTTGGTGCGCGGTAGCCGTCGTAGCTGATTTCCGAGTAAGCGTTGTCATAGCACAGGATGACGCCGTGGTCTTTGGCGAAGTCTACGGCTTCCTTAAGGAACTTCTTGTCCACCGTGGCAGCCGTGGGGTTATTTGGGTAATTCAGATACATCATCTTCGCGTGCTTCGCATTCACCGCCTCGAAGTCAGGCTTGAAACCGTTCTCTTCCAGCAGCGGCACCGCAACTGGCACGCCGTCGCACAGTATGGTGCTTCCGTTGGCGTAAACTGGGTAAGCAGGGTCAGGAACAAGCACGCGGTCGCCTGGATTCACGAACGCTCTGGCAATGTTGGCTAAGCCTTCCTTAGAGCCAAGAAGCGCAACCACTTGGTCCTGTGCAAGGTCTACGTGGAAGCGTTTCTTGTACCACTCCGACACGGCTTGGCGAAAGTCAGGTTCGCCCTGGCTGAACGAGTAATTATGATTCTTCAGGTTCGCTGCCTCCTCCTTGAACGCATCAATCACGAACTGTGGCGGCGGAAGGTCAGGGTCCCCGATGCTCAGGGAAATCAGGTCTACTCCTGCGGCTCTCTTCTCCTTAATTTGCTTCTCAATCTCCGCGAACAAGTAAGGCGGAAGCCTCTTTACTCGGTCAGCAAACTCGAACTTCATCTTTCCTTCACGCCTTTACCTTAGAACAGTTTCCCTTCAAAAACCTTCTCTGCTGGACCACTCAAAAACAAAGCTTCCGCAGCAATGTCCACCCGCAAGTCCCCGCCCAGCACATGCACAGTGACCTTGTTGCTTACTTTTCCGAGTTGGTTAGCCGCAGCGGCAGCCGCGCAGGCTCCTGTGCCGCACGCTAAGGTTTCGCCGCAACCTCTCTCCCAAACTCGGACTTTCAGTTCGTTCTTGTTAAGGATTTGGACGAAGCACACGTTGGTTCGCTTCGGAAAAGCCTCATGGTTCTCAATCAAAGGACCTACGTACTGCACGGGGAACTCTTCCACGTTTTCCACAAATATAATGCAGTGGGGGTTTCCCATGGAAAGGCAGGTGACTTTGTAGTTTTCCTCATCCACCTCAAGATCTTGGCTGATGCATGTGCCGTCGCCAACCATGGGCAACGAGCTTCGGTTCCAGTTAGGTTTGCCCATATCAACCTTAATCAGCTTAGCAGCATCGTTTTCAATCGTCAGCCATACGCGCTTGACGCCAGCCAACGTCTCCACGGTAAACTCGTTTTTCTTGATTATGTTGTTTTCGTAGCAGTACTTGGCAAAACAGCGGATGCCGTTGCCGCACATTTCCGCTTCGCTGCCGTCGGCGTTGAAAATCCGCATCTTCGCATCCGCCACCGATGAATTGGAAACAAGTAGGAGCCCATCTGCGCCTATGCTGAATCTTCTTTCGCAGAGTTGCTTTGCTAGCTTTGCCGCTTCGGCGCTGCTTATTTTTTCGTTTCTGTTATCGATTACTACATAGTCGTTGCCTAAGCCATGCATCTTCCAAAAGTTCATTGCTGCCACTCTGCTGCCTGCTGCTGCCCAGCCATCAAATCGTCCAGTTGCTCCCGCTCTCTGATCAGCTTGTACTTGCCGTTCTTCACCATAACTTCTGCCGCGCGGGGTCGGGCGTTGTACTGGGAACTCATGCTGAACCCGTAGGCGCCCGCGTTCAAAATTGCTAAGATATCGCCTTCTTCGATTTTCGGCAAAAGCCTTTCCTTGGCTAGTAAGTCGCCTGACTCGCAGATTGGACCTGCTACATCGTACTTTTCTTCTTCTGTGGCAACTATCTTGTTCGCCACAATGATATGATGATATGAACCGTACATAGTGGGGCGAATTAGCGTGTTGAAGCCCGCGTCTACGCCGATGAACTTCTTGAAAGGTGTGGTTTTCACTGTGTTCACGGTAGTTAACAGTATACATGCGTCGGCAACAAGGTATCTGCCTGGTTCTACACAGAAGAAAGGCGTCCCTAAGTTGTACTCGCTTATTCGGGTCTTGAACAGTGAGAGCACTCTGTCAGAGAAAGCAACCAGGTCCAGTGGCTTCTCGCCAGGCTTATAGGGGATGCCGATGCCTCCGCCCATACTTACAAACTCAAAATCTATGCCAACCTGCTTATGAACTATTTTGGCGATGCTGAGCAACTTGTCGAGGGCGGAAATGAAGGGCTTCACGTCAAGGATACCTGAGCCAATGTGCATGTGAATTCCGAACCTTTCAACGCCTGCGTTCTTTGCTTTCTCATAAGCCTTTAAGACATCTTGTTCCCAGAGACCAAACTTTGATTCCTTGCCCGCAGTAATTACATGATTGTGGTGTCCCGCACCGATTTCGGGGTTAACTCTGACGGAGATAACTTGGGGAACCGCGATTTTCAGCAGCCTATTAAGCTGTGATAGGGAATCTACGTTGACGGTGACGTTGGAGTCTGCGAGGAACTTGAGTTCGTCGTTTCTAACGCTGGTGCCTGTGAACAGCATTCGCTCGGGTGTGAAGCCGCTGGTTAAAGCCATGAAGACTTCGCCCGGGCTGACTGCGTCAACGTTTGCGCCTTCGGACTCAAGCGTCTTCAGCACGGCTAGGTTTGAGTTGGCTTTTGCGGCGTAGAAGATTTTGATTTTGTCGTAGTTGTGTTTCATTGTTTGGTGTAGTCTTTGGTAGTTTTGCCTGAGGCGGGTTTCGCTTATGATGTAGAGGGGTGTGTCGAATTTCTCTGCGAGGTCTGCTGCTAGGACTCCGTCTATGAAGAGTTGGCCGTTTTTGCTTTGGAAGGGTTCGTTGAAGGTGTACATTTAATATCACCATTATAGTATATCGTGAGATAGTACATACAAAGCTTGCATTTTAAGCTAATCCCTTAGCCACCATAAGCTCAGCGCTCAAGATCCCTGCGCCTGCTCCGCCACGGATAGTGTTATGCCCCAAGCACATGTACTTCACAGTCATAATCGGGTCTTTTCGAACTCGCCCAACCGTCACGCTCATACCGTTGCCGGTGTCTCTGTCGAAACGGGGCTGAGGGCGGTTCGGTTCCTTCCTAACTACAATCGGGTTCTTTGGGGCGGAGGGTAGCTTCAGCTTTTGCGGTTCGCCTTGGAACTTTCGGAAAGCTTCTTCAACTTCAGCAACCGAGGGATTCTTTTCCAGTTTCACGAAGACAGATTCCAAGTGCCCGTCTTTCACGTGGACTCTGTTACAGCTTGCGCTGATGACGAAGTTGGCGTTCTCTACGGATTTGCCGTCGAAGGAGCCTAAGATTTTGAGGGATTCGCTTTCCATTTTGTCTTCTTCCTTCGAAATGAAGGGTACAACATTGTCAATAATGT
>JBGOXQ010000065.1:0-8507 GCA_041479225.1 Bathyarchaeia archaeon | reverse complement strand
GTCCCCACCAAGAATATTCAGATTGACCTCGGAACTTCTCAGGTGACTGTTGAAAGCATGAAAAACTCAACTGACGCTATCAGAACGACGAAGGAAACTGTCAACGGATTATTATTTATAACAATCACTCCCGAACCCATTTACATTTTCAAGCCTTAAATGAAGTAAGAAGCCCGCGCTACATGCATGCTCAGAAGATTGCAAGCTCTCAAAATGGCTCAGTTTTTTTGGTAAAGCTTCCTTTCAGAAAGAAGGATTAATGGTGCCGAGGGCAGGGTTTGAACCTGCGACGACTCGGTCTTCAGCCGAGCGCTCTCCCAGGCTGAGCTACCTCGGCACGCAACTTGGGGAGTAACAAATCAAGAGTGAAGTGATGTGTTTTAAAGGTTTCTGAACATCTCGTTTGAATAGAATTGTTGGGTTTTTTTGTTGTGTTTCAGATTCAGAATTAGATGCATTGTTAGTTCAGGAAAAGAGGATGCCTTAAATGTGGAAACGGTCATCTGCGTCTTGAGGTTCAGTTGCTATGGGAAAAAAAGCGATAATCACTGTGAGGCTCGTAGATGAAAGCGTCATCAACTCCAACGACACCATCGCAGAGGAAATGATGAGATGGATCCTTGAAGATGCAGTGCCCCCGCCGTGGATTAAAGAAGTGGACAACATCATTGTTCGGGATACTCACGGACCTAACAGGAATATATAGTGAGTAAAGAAGTAACCTGCTAGTCCAGTTCCTATGAAGGCTAGGAATACGAGAAACTTTTCTTGACTTGGAGTCAATTCAAAGTTTAGCTTTTTTGTAACTTTCATATGCATACCCAGATACTGTTTGTTTTCGGTGGGGGAAAGGTTTTATGAAGGGAGAATACGTAGTGTCAATCTACAACAGCAGAAAAGGGGCCGTTAGTCTAGCTGGCTAGGACGTCGCCCTCACGCGGCGAAGATCACCGGT
Source organism: Bathyarchaeia archaeon (assembly GCA_041479225.1). GTDB lineage: Archaea > Thermoproteota > Bathyarchaeia > Bathyarchaeales > Bathycorpusculaceae > JADGNF01. Next base: position 7,552 of record JBGOXQ010000065.1, on the reverse strand, counting down.
TCAAATCCGGTACGGCCCACTACATGTTTTCTTTTTTTCGCAGAAGAGCCCACATTACAGGAATATCAGCCAAGAAAGGTAAACAGCCAGAGTTCCCACGAACAGGGTTCCCCACGCCGCTCTGCTGTAGTCATAGACGGCTTTGCCGTTCATAGGTGAGACTGGAAAGGCGTCGAGGAAAGCCATGATGGCACACATTGCCAGTCCAGTGCTGCCTACAAGAGTGAAGCCGCTGAGTAGAAGCACAAAGAACAACGCGGCGAAAGCCAAAGTGACGAGGATACCGGCTGCGTAGGCGATTCCTTCTCGACGTTTGGAGAGTTTTGGTGCATGGTACAGGTTGCGGCTTGGAGATGAGAAGGGTATGCCTAACGCGAACGTTGTTACAATGAACATTGCGAGTCCGAAGAACCAGAGTCTATGTTCTGCCCATACGCCTAGGCTTCTGGCGAAAGCTACTGTGGCGAAGGTTTTTACAAACTCCACGATGACCGCTGTTGCTAGGATTGTTGGGAGAACCACAAACATTTGGGTGAAGTTAGGAACTTTCACATAGGAGAAGGAAATGGTCAAAACCGTCATGGATACGAAATAAGCTAAGGCTTCGGCTTTGGTTATGGCGAAAGCTGAATGTTTTTTCTGTTCAAGTGATGGTCTGCGCTTTGAGGACATGTATTCGGTCAGCCATTTCTTGATTGTCTCCGGCAGCAAATCTCCGGCTTTCTCTGCTACCTTGCCAAGTGGCGAACCCACAGGGTTAGCTGCAGCAGCCACAACTGCTGAGACGCTGCTTATGGCGACGACCGTCAATGTGGTAGCTACTGCTGCGTTTTCGGGTGGGGGCACCCAAGGAACGTTGACGATTTCGGCGACTGTTAGCGACTGAGAAGGCAGAAGCGTGGGAGATTGTGTAGTGCTGGCGTTCGGACTTGCAATGGTTGGAGCAATTGGAGTGACAAGAGGCTTCGGGGTAAACGTCGCAGGAGTGGCTGAGAAAGTTGGGGTGGCTGTTTCGGTTTCGCTAAAAGCGTAAACTTTGCCATCGCTTGATCCTATGTAGACTTTCCCGTTGGCGACAGCCGGAGAAGAAACGATGTAGTCACCTGTTGTGTATTTCCACACCAATTCTCCGTTCGAAGAAAGCAAACAATAGACATTGCTATCCCTTGAACCCACGTAGACTTTGCCATCAGCAACCGCAGGAGAGGAAAATACCTCGCCGTTTGTCGCGTACTTCCACATAAGGTTGCCGTTAGAAGAATCCAAACAATAAACGTTGTAATCATTTGAGCCTACATAGACTCTACCATCTGCGACGGCTGGCGAAGAGAACACATGGCCGTCTGTAGCGTATTGCCACATAAGGTTGCCGTTAGAAGAATCCAGACAATATATCATATTATCAACGCTGCCGACGTAGACTCTGCCATTGGTTACCGCAGGCGATGAATATACCACGTCGCCTGTTGTGTAGTTCCATATGAGATTACCGTCGGAGGCGCCTAGGCAATAGACATTGTGATCTTGACAGCCAACATAGACCTTGCCGTCGGCAACAGCAGGAGTAGAATGCACGTAATTGTTAGTTGCGTAGGTCCATAGCAAATTGCCGCTGGCTGCATCTAAGCAATAGATGCTAAAGTCTCGTGAGCCTACGTAAACTCTGCCGTTGACTACTGTAGGCGAGGAAAGTACCGGCCCACCTGTGTCGTATTTCCATTGAAGTGAACCTTCGGATGCATCTAGGCAGCATATGCTGCCGTTGTCCAAGCCGAAGTAGACTTTGTTGTTTATGACTGTTGCAGTTTCGGATCCGATTGTGCCTGTTTCGATTTTCCACTTGAGGTTGCCGTCGGAGGCGTTTAAGCAATAGAAGTTTTGGTCGTATGAGCCTACGTACAATAAATCGTCAATAACTACTGGATTGAATAAAATCATACCCGCAGTCTCGTAATTCCATATGGATTGGTTTGTAGCCGAGCCTTTCGAGGTTGAATACCCTGTATGTGTAGCGTCATGACGGGATGTAGACCACCAGTCTGTGCTTGGGGAAGACTCCGCATATGCGATAGAAAGCGCTAAGCTCAAAACTAGCGGAGCAAGTATGATGGTTGCAGCAGCAAGTCTCTTAGCGTTTATGCGATTCGCTCGTAAAAGCGAGCTATGTGCCGTCTTTTGGTTTGTCGGCACTTGTTTTCTCCTCTCCCTCTTTGGGTTGGGCATCGGTTTCTGCGGTGCTTGGCTTTTGCTTTTGAGCTTCTTTCTTTCTTTTTCGAGCAAAGAGGGCAATGGGCACAATGGCAATCGGCACAATTGCTACTACGACTATTATGAGGATTGTCTGCGACGAAAGACCTAGACCTCCTCCTGAGGATGCTGAGGGTTCGAAGGCGTAAACGTACCCGTCTTGCGAGGCTACATAAAGATTGCCGTCTACGACCGCTGGAGAAGACGTAACCAATCCTCCAGTTTCATATTTCCATTTGAAATTGCCACTGGAAGCATCTAGGCAATAGGTGCAGTTGTCGTCTGAGCCTATGAAGACTCTGCCGCCCGCAACGCATGGGGAAGATTCAATGTTGGAGCTTGTTTGGAATGCCCAAGAGGTTACGTCACCTTTTAAGGCGTCAAAGCAGTAGAGTTTGCCGTTGTCTGAGCCTACGTAGACTTTGCCGTTAGCAGCAGTGGGGGAGGACGAAACACCATCGCCCAGCTTGTATCCCCAAACGCTATCACTTGTTGAAACATCTAAACAGAAAAACCCTCCAATATTCGTGCCAATGTATATCTTGCCTTCGAAAACGGCAGGAGAAGAGTAAACAGTAGCTGTCATGTTGTCGCCCCATATGTAGTCGCCGTTGGAAGCGTCCAGACAATAAGTATTGTTGCCAGCTCCTACGTAGAGTTTGCCATCAACGACGGCGGGCGAAGAATGCACAAAGCTTTCGGTTTTGTGTTTCCATATTAAGTTTCCGTTGGAACTGTCCAAACAATAAACGTAGTAGTCCCACGCGCCTACATAGACTTTATTGCCAACAACGGTAGGCGATGACGTTACCATCCATAGAGTTCCGAAGCCGCTGGGAATCGTGTAGTTCCAAATTAAGCCTCCGCTGTTCGCGTCTAAGCAGTAAACTTCTCCGTCCGATGAGCCTATGAAAACCTTGCCGTCTGCTACTGCGGGGGAAGACCAAACACGACCTCCAGTTCGGTAGTCCCACAGTTTATCCCCGTTCACAGCGTCCAAACAGAAAACGGCGCCGTTTGCGGAGCCTATGTAAAGTTTTCCGCCAACGATAGCGGGGGAAGAATACTCCACAGGCGCGCCTGTATAGAATTTCCATAGGAGCTGGTAATTGTCCGACGCGGTTGAAGTTGACTGTCCGCTGTGTGCGGCATCATGTCGGAACATCGGCCACGAATCCGTGCTAGACTCCGCTGAAACAATTGAAAAAGTGGAAGTTAATAAAGAAATAAACAAGATTGTGGTTAACGCTGTTGTCCTCTTCATGCTCCCTTTCTCCCCCAACAACAAGCGTTGATTCATATCCATGCTTGTTGCATAAAAGCTTTTGCACAAAACGGCTTAGTACTTGCTGAATATATCATATAAAATGCTCGTAAGTCTAAACCCTCCAAGGTGCTCCTACTTGTTCCCTGAGAGGTTTCTTGCTGCGCTTCTCGCGATGATTTAAAGCTGAAAAATTCCCTGATTTCTTTTTGGGGTCTGTCCGTCATGATTTCCTCATCTTTCCCAATCAGACTGGGACGGCAACATCATCCCCTTCCGATAAATTGTCATCCCAGTCAGATAAACATACCCACCTAGAAAAGATGGTAATACCAAACATAATGATTTGGATGATGAAAAACGCATACGAACAAACAACCATCAAAAAAGTGGCGAAGCTGTTAAGGCATTTGGAACGAAACTGTGACACAAGCAACCCCGAAGTGGTCAAACTCTACATAGCCAAGAAAGAATGCTCCAACGGTCACAAGGAGAACTTAATCGAAGCATACTCGTGCTTCATTCGCTCACTGGGATTAACTTGGGAACAGCCTTTCTATCAACGGTACAGCAAGAAGCGCAAGGCACCTAAAGAGGAATTAATAGACTTCTTAACCAACCATGCAAGAATCGAAATGGCATTAAAGTTATCCATAAGCAAAGATTTAGGACAACGCCCAAAGGAATTAACATGGCTAACCCTCAAAGACATTGACCTTTCAACTGGAAATGTATCAATCACAGGAGCAAAACACACCGTAGGAAGAGAAGGACAACTCAAAACCAAATCTTTAGAACTCCTAAGAATCGTAATCAAGAAGAAGAATCTAACAGCAAACAGCCACATATATAACGGAACATCTGACAACTTAGCAAACGATTATAGACACTACCGAAACCGTATAGCAAACGAATACGACATGCCAGAACTCAGACAAATTCAGCTTTACGATTTTAGGCGTTTCAAGGCATCAAAAACGTATCATCTAACCAATAACTTGCTTTTGGTAAAACAACTCTTAGGGCACAAACACGTAGAGCAAACCGAGCATTACATAAGCCTATTCGACGAGAAAAGCGTAACTTGGCTTCCAGTAATATGCCACACCCAAGCAGAGATTGAGCAAGCCATCAAAGACGACTGCATCCTCGTATGCCAAGCTGAAGGAATAACATACTTCAAGAAGCCAGCATAGAGGTTTTCCCAATTCTAATTATTTTGCCTCGGATTAAAGTACAATCAGGGCACGTTGTTCGAGCAAACTTACTCAAGCAGTTTTAAGAACTGTGCCAACAATATACTTAATCCCGAAAGAGCAAGAATGTCGATTAGTTTAGGAAAGGGATGTTTGCTTCTCTCAGAAACATCTTCAATAACATTTGTAAGCTCACTCAATGTCAGATTCCAGAAGTTTTCGTTAAATCTATCAACCTTATGAGAGAAGTCTATGAAATTTTGCAAGAGACTTTCAAGGTTTCCCTCTTCCAAAACAAGGCTGTCGTTTCTCTTTTTTGCCAAACTTAGATTCTTGAGGTACGTATCAAAGTCAAAAGGCATCATTACCAATTCTGCCCGTAAATCCTTAAGTGCATCAACCAAGCTATCATCAAATTTAGAGATTCCAAACCATGCTGGCAATTCAACGCAAATCACGTATGAAATCAGAAAATCAAAGACAATCCATGAGAATATTGTTAGATATGTTTGCGGTAATAAGATGATGAGTATTAGTAATCCAATTGAAAAAACAAGACCATTTAGAATAAGAAGCTTCCAGATTGACTTAGTCCTATTCTTTTTGCTTTTGGGTTTCTTCAATGCAACTGCTGCAATGAAAAGGGCAGACAAAATAATGACAAGTAAAAATAAGAGTTCTTTAAAGCTAAGTAACACTGGTTTCTTCCTTCGACGGAGCGCTGGTCTCAACTGTGCCCTTAGCTCGTTTGGCTTGCCATGAGCTTAAGAGTTCTATGTAATCTTTGTCTTGGTCAAATCCCGATATTTCTACTTGGTCTGACCTCTGGAAGTACTTGTTTCTTCCTTTTTTCAATTCTGCAATAAAGGCTTTGTTTCCAAGAAAGGGCTTCATATATGACGAAAGGTGCTCTTCATGAATGCCTAGGGCTTTAACTAAATCCCCCGCACTTATCTCGTCCTTAGTTAAATCTAGAATTGCGGCTCTGACTTCTGACCGCCCAACTGCTTTTTTCAATTCCCTAACAATCAAAGGTGAGTAATTGATGCAAGTAACCCTGTTTAAGCTATGTGTATCGGTTTTAATCCTCTCAAGTTTGTTGTCCATGCCCTCAAGTTTGTCATCCATCTCTTCTAGTTTTTTCATTAAGGATTCACTTGATGGAGGTTCAGATTTTTTCATAAACTACGCCTTCTTTTCTCCTTTTGGGACTTCTTTATCTTTTGATACTTCACTTTTTTTAATGATGTCCTGTAGCACAGTTATTCCAAAGTCTCCCAAGTCAAAGGCTCTGACAAATCGGTCTCCGCCAGTAACAGCTTTTGTTTCGCCCAATCCTAATTTTAACCACTTTTTCCAATATCCAGATATTGAACCTGTGCTTACCCCAGATATTTTGTTGATTTCAGCGTTAGTTTTTGTTCCGTCGCTTAGTTGATACACTAGTTTTTTCTGGTCGCTATCTAATTCAGAGGTTAAAACTGCCTTCACTTCCTTCATTCCAGCAAACTTAAGCCATTTTAGAATTTCCTTCAGCAGAGAAATCTCGTCGTCTTTAGCTGAGTTTTCCATAAGCCTCGTCCTCCGTTCCTAGTTAAACATTAGTAGTTTCATCCGATTTCAACATAGTTTTTTGCTTCGGGTCTTTCTTTTTTCGAATAGACCCAAGTACAACACTAACATTCTCAGGACTTTTATTGAGGAGTTTAGCAATCTCTGATGGTTTGAATCCAAGAGAATCTAATAGCTCGATTTTTTGCTGTTCTTTTTCAAAGCCCTTAACTGCATCGATAGCAAGTAATTTTAGCACTTTATCCAACTTGGAAGAGATTTCTACAAGCAAATCATTTGTTTGTTGTGGTTGTTTCGACATCTTTCTTTCCTTCCTGTTTTTTCTCTTCAGTCTCAGGCTGTAAGAGGTCTAACCATGAAGCTGGCACAAACTCGAGCTTTTTCTTCGGAGCTTTACCATAAGGAACTTCTATGAAATCGGCGTTTGAGAGAATCTTAAGATAACCATACAGTCCGCTTTGTTTCATGCCTGAATTTTTAATTAATTCATCTGGCATTCTTTCGCCATTTATTAAGACCCAAACCTTCTTTCTTTCATCTGTGGTCGCATATTTCGCAAGCTCTTTCTCCAACGCTTCGGCATTTACCAAAGTAAGCAATTTGGAGATTTTTCTTAATTCAGCCAGTTCATCGCTCATTTATTCCACCTATTATCTATAGAGTCCTGAATCGTCATAGTAGATTTCTTTTCCTTTCTTAACAGCGGTAAGACCGCCTTTTTCCATAAGCTCTGCTATGCGATTTTTGATAGTTCCTTTTGAGACGTTCGTTTGCTCCTTAACTTTTTCCTTAAGTTCATCTGAGCTAAGTGATGCATTAGCTGTGTCCAAGACCGCCTGAAAAACGGGGTCGTCTTCTATTTCCTTTTTGAAGTCTGCGATAGCCTTTGAGTTGGCTAACCTTGTCAATATTATGAGTTGATTCAGCTTATCCGAAATATTTTGTAATATCTCTAATTCGGTTGCCATAGATAATTTATTATTGAGTACTTGCTTATTAAATCTTCGTACACATAACGAACGCAATAGCAATAGCTATAGCTCATTTAGCAAATATTTAAGATAGACACTTTTGTCTAAATTTTAAAGGTATGTTTAGAATACATTCAGGGAAAAATATGGTTAATTTAGCTTATATTTAGCTCAGGCTATTCTTAACACCCTAAATAATTGCCAAAACAACATTAATGTTATTCGAACTTAATCGAAAACTCTTATGTAAAATCACCATGTATCGAAGTAACATCGTAAAGAAGTTTATGAGCATATACATG
>JBGOXQ010000064.1:0-8613 GCA_041479225.1 Bathyarchaeia archaeon | reverse complement strand
GTTTATCTTCAAGAAGCATTTGCTATAGGAAATAGTCAAACAACCACAAGCAAAATCACTTTTAGCAAGCAGCAACAAAACTTTGATATGTTAACTATGTGAAGGAAAATTATGCTCCGTGAGCAATCAGAGATGGCTGCCAAAAAAGCTGAGTTATTTGGTACTGATACGTGCACGCAGTTTTTGCACAGATGTCAACACAATGGCGGTTAAGGTGACTGAGGCGAACACTACGAGTATGAGTTCCCATGGTGAGGGTGGTGTCGGTTGGGGAGGAGGCGTTTGAGTGGGTTGCTCTGTGGGGGTTGGCGTTTGGGACTGGGCGGATTCAGAAGTGGCAATGCAGAGAAGCAGTGATATGGTCAGGAGGATCAAGGCAAGTTTACGGGTCATATCGTGTTGCACCAGCTATTATTATTGCGCGAAGAACTTTTAACTCTAACTGTGGAACACTACTGTTCTGCAATCAGAACACCACCCAAGAAAAGAGAGTTTATAAGGAGCTAACCTCGTGTGACTTTTTCTCTTCACAGCCTAAAGACTATTGCTCATCATTCGCATACATGCAAATGACGCAACACGACTTTCCAGGACACTTCAGGACTTTCCATGACGCTAAAAGGCGCAGAAAAAGCCCACTTTACAAACAGATCAACAAAAGCAGCCCAAAACACAAACAGCCAACTCAGAAGGGGGGTATAGCCTCAGAGAGCAAGACCACCCCACAAGACAAAACACCTCTGAAAAAAATACCAAAACCAGAATTCAGATTCGCCCTTGCAATGAGAAAAAGGTGCGTTCAAGCCAAATCAGGTTCAGTTTCGACCCTTAAACCAAAGATTAAGGGAGCAAATTCTTTTTCGAAGCATGCAAATTCCACGAAAACTCTTAAATTATACCGAACACAACACAATCCAAGGTCTCACTCATGTCAAGCGACAATAAACTCGAAATTGTAGGCTACGACGACACAGAAAAAATCTTCAACGTCAAATCACCCGCAGGAAACACCGTAAAAATCCAAGATACCTTCGCTGAAATGTTCGGCATGTGGGCAGGAAGAGTTCTCATAACCGCTCAAGACGAAAAATGGGCACAAACCGCCGCAAGCCTAACCATAGGCTTCGCCACCAGCGTAATCGCCGCCTCCGCAGAAGCAGCCATCGAACGCACCGTCCCAGCAGACCAAACACCCGACAAACGACCCGGCATCCTCATCCAGATCTACAACCGAGACCGCTTTGAGCTGAAGCACCAACTTATGGAACGCATTGGCCAATGCACCATGACCTGCCCCACAACAGCGGCCTTCAACGGCTTAACAGGCAAACGCGTCCTCAACGTCGGCAGCAGCCTACGCTACTTCGGCGACGGATTCCAGAAGAAAACCATGGTTGGCGGAAGAAGATGCTGGAAAATCCCAGTCATGGAAGGCAACTTCATCGTGGAAGACGGTTTTGGCGCCATGGAAGCAGTTGCAGGCGGCAACTTCATGATATTCGCCGAAACCCAACAAGCAGGACTTAAAGCTGCTGAAGCAGCCGCAGATGCCATCCGCGCGAACGCTCCAGATGTGATTATGATTTTTCCAGGTGGAGTTTGCCGTGCAGGAAGCAAAGCGGGTTCGCTCAAATACAAACTGAAGGCTTCAACTAATCATCCTTATTGCCCAACCCTGCGCACACTCGTCCCCGATACGGTGGTTCCTGAAGGCGTAGCGAGCGTTTATGAAATTGTCATGAACGGTTTAACTCTTGACGCTGTCAAGAACGGATTGAAGCAGGGAGTTACTGCAGCGGCATCGATGCCTGGTATCGTGAAGATTTCTTCAGGCAATTATGGCGGGAAGCTGGGTCCGTTCAAGGCGTTTTTGAAAGAAGCCATTGGCGCCACTTAACTTTCGTTTCTTAATTACGGAACTTTTATTTGATTAGATGCTCCGTAGTTTATGGTTAACCCTTAGTTAGTGAAAACATTTGAGCACCGCAAAAAAGACCTCTCTGGAACTGTTTAGGTTGCGAAAGACACTGGATACTCTGGCTAAGAAAGAGGGTAGCCATACGGAACTCATCACGATTTATGTGCCGCCTGGAAAGCAAATCAGCGACGCCATAAATTTGCTTCGGGAAGAGTATGGAACTGCCAGCAACATCAAATCCAACGTCACACGCAAAAACGTGTTAGATGCTATCGTGAAGGTTCAGCAGAAGCTTAAACTTTTCAAGGACCCTGGGGAAAAGGGTTTGGTGATTTTCGCGGGTGCTCTTCCGCAGGAAGGTGGTGGACCAGGTACGGAACGCATGGAAACCTTCGTGATTGTTCCGCCTGAGCCGATTAAGATTTTTCTTTATCGCTGTGACTCGCGTTTTCACACGGAGTATTTGCAGGAGATGTTGCGGGAGAAGGAAACGTATGGCATAATTCTCGTGGATGCCTCAGATGCTACGATTGCTACTTTGCAGGGGAAGAGGTTGACTATTGTTCGTCAGATGTATTCGGGTGTTACAGGTAAAACTCGCGCGGGTGGGCAATCGGCTAGGCGATATGAGCGTTTGCGGGATATGCAGCTTAATGAGTATTTTCACCGTGTTGGGAATCATGCGAATGAGATTTTTCTGCCTATCGATACGTTGAAGGGCATAATTCTTGCGGGTCCTGGACCTACAAAGTATGATTTTGATAAGGGCGATTACCTGAATTATCAGTTGAAGGGCAAAATCTTAGAGATGGTTGATACGGCTTACGTGGAAGAGCAAGGCGTGAAAGAAGTGGTGGAGAAAGCGCCTGAAATCATGCGTAAAGTGCGGTATATTGAGGAAAAAGAGATCATGCAGAAGTTCCTTTACGAAGTCGGTCATGACACTGGCATGATAACGTATGGGGAAGTGGAAGTTCGCAGAGCTCTTCAAGCTGGCGCTGTACGCTTGCTGTTGCTTTCCGAAAGCATAGACATATCACGCGTGACTGTAAAATGCAGTGCTTGTGGCTTCACGGAGCAGCACACCGTGAAAAATCCAGATGTGGCAACTTTTGAAACGGGGTTGACTGGGAAGCCTTGCCCGAAATGTTCTGCGCCTTCGTTGGCTATTGCTGAGAAGCAAGATTTGGTGGATGACTTGGCGCAGTTAGCCGAGTTGAGCAGCACGGATGTGGAGATGATTAGCACGGAAACTGAAGAGGGTCAGATGCTTAGAAACGCGTTTGGCGGAATAGCAGCTATGCTGCGGTTCAAAAGCCAAAACGGATAAACTCCTCTACTGTGTGATTTTCTTCTATACCCCCCTCGGTACAGAGCTGGGCTTGTTTCAGGTTGATTTTTGGTTTCTGGGTTTGAAATGGGCTTATCGTCCGTCTTAAAGAGGCTTGAAAAGGTTTATTCTGGCTAAATCTGGGCGGCAAAGGTTGATAGTCGCTGTTTCAGTTTTGTTGCTTTGGCGCGCTTTATCCAGTCTCAGGATAATCCTATGACAGGATAACTCGCTATTGACAGGTTCCCGCAAGTCGAAGATTTGGACCAACTGCGTAGGCGCGTTCAACCCATGCTTCTGCTCTGTCTGCTTTTACTCTGCAGACACCGTGTCAGCTGGTCTTTCCACCTATTCTTACTAAAAGGTCAAGCCACAATCGTCAATATTGTTTGGTGTGATTAAGACCGTGTCAATTTTTCCGCCAATTTTCGGAAGATGAAAATTGCTGAGTCTATACAACTCAGACATGGTTCTAATCTGAAAACGTAGCCATTCAGCTCTCTCCTTGAGATTTCGAGAGTCAGGGATTCTAATTCCTCTCTGCTCAGATAAGCCATCCAAAAACGTACCTACATGGTTGAAAAACTGTGCGTAAGTAGTCCAATCCCCGTTCCGATGAAGAAAGCCTTCACCCCTTGCAAAACCCTCTTGAACTATGTTCGGGGGAAGATCATGATTTGCATTAACAATGGTCGGGTCAATTTCAATATTTCTGGAAGCCAGCGCGGTGGAAACTCCATTATGAATATGATAGAGAGTTGGGCTTGGATGCCCATCATAGTCAACGTACCCAGCCAAGTGAAAGCCAATTGTTCCAAGTACGTTGTTTGCGTCCCCAATATCAATCGGAGCGATACATTGCCGAAGCTCATCTTGTAGAAGAGTTGCAAACTCGGCTATTGTATTGTAATGTTCGCTCTGATTGGCAATGAAATTCTTCAGCCAAACATCAGTTGGGGGCATTCCGAGTACTGGAATCCAGCCTAACCCCCACATTGATATGCCCGCTCTGAGTTTCGGTATTACTTGCAATTTCACAACACCAGTCAAAACGCGATATGTGACACTTCTATCGGAGTTTGTCACCTCCTGCGTCTGGGCGGAATCGGCAGCCATAACAATTCCGAAAGGCGTAAGTTCGGTTAGCAAGAGTGTCATTTAATGTCCCAGAACCAGTTTCACTGAATTGGCTTATAAGCTTAGCAGGAAGTTTAAGATTATGGAAAAAAGAGAATTGTTAGTTTATCTTATCGTGAGTGGTTCACTTGTACAATAAATCAAAAACGCAGTTTTCGGGTCGGTCATTTGGCAAGGCTTACCACAGGGTTGTTGAATCGTCTGGCTTTATATAGATTCAACCAATAGTTGAGTAAGCATTAAGTCAATAGTAAGAACCAACTATTTTGCTTGGGTCTGGGTCGGACCTAAAGATGTGAAGAAAAATTGGCGTTCTAGCAACAAACTTCCAATTGCTAAAATTATGCGCAGTTCCGATGAAGGACACTTCTAGCGCTTTTTCGATCCCACCCTTCTGCAAGTATTCCACGAAAATAGTGTCAGTATATCTAACTAAGTATCGTTGATTCTCTTTATGTAAAATATTAAGAACAAAAAGAGACGCAAGTGCATTTATTGTATTCTCAAGAGTTGCTCTTTTCTCAATTTCTTCGAAAATCTCGTGCTTGACTTTGTTATATGCTTCCCACCAAGATGGGGTTTGTTTATCGAAATCTTTGAAGGGTTGCAGTTTACCATAAGAAGTAAGACCATAATCGGCATCAACTTCGATATCAGAAAGATTGAAAATAGGGTTGAAGGTTTCTCTAAAGTGTTTTATGTCTGGAAACCATTTAGGATTTGACTTACGATTTGCAGCTATCGTTGTTCGCAAAATCTTTACTTCTTGTTGGTTATCAAGACTTTTACTGTCAATCATAAGACGAAAGAAGCTATCAATCAAGTCGCCTGTTCTAACAAGCAATTCGCCAAATTTTTCAGACCACACATTAGCGTGAGTGCTTTCTAATGCTACGTACGAGGTAGTCTCTATGAATTCTTTCTCTAATTTTTTATAAATGAACCACGCTTTTCCTCTTTCGAAGGGGTCGAGCATGCTTTCACCACTAATGGCATCACAGCGACATCATTTAATAAGTCTAACGGCGGTAGCCCTCAGCTTTCTTTATGCAGGAGCCGTTCTACTTCATTTTTTTTGATGTTTTTTACTAGTAGCCGTTTTTGTCTTGATGTTGCGCCTGAGACTAGTTCAACGCTCGCGTGGAAGAGCTTGGTGAGTTCTTTGATGATTTCTTTGTTGACTTTGCCTTTTTCGGGTTCTTCGGTGCTTCGAATAACAATCTCGTCGCCTTCGACGTTGACTTCGAACTTGGCGCTGTTGGGTTTCACGTAGACTTCGATTATGGTGCCGTCTTTGGTTTCCGTGAGTTTCATGCTGTGATGCACTCGGCTTCCTGTTTGCTTTGCAGTGCCCAGCTGAACTTCTTCTGCAGCGTCTTCGGGTAGAACTTGGTGATGTCGAACTTGACTTTTTTCGCCCACTTCACATACGCCGTCGGGTCAATGTACGATTTCAGCGATGTGCCCAAGTTGTATTCTTCAGTGCGCTTAGTCAAATCAATATCCAGCTTAGCCTTCGCAAGGCGCGTTTGCAGTGACTCGGTTTTTTTGCCTTCAATCTTCTTCTGCACCAGCTGCGATTCGAGCTCTTTAATGTGAGTTTCTTTCTTTGCTAATCGGTCTTGGAAGGTGGGTGGAATTTTGCGTTTGTGATTTGCCACTTCCGCCACTTTCAGGTTCGCCATCTTCGCCGCATACATCTTCTCGTAGTCGGGGTCATCTTTCTTGACGCCGCTCTTTGCAAGCTCTTCAGTCACGGTTTTGGTGCAACGCCACGTACGGAAAACTTTGGCGGTTAAGCCAGGCATTTTCTCAGAGAGAAAGCGGGAGACTTTTTTGCTGTCGATGCCTTCGAAGAGGTATTCTTTGCTTTTGTCGTTCATGAAAGTTTTAATGTTATTGATAACTGCTGGAGGAGCTTTCACTTCTTTTATCCAGCGCACCGAGTCTTTGCCCAAGAAGTCAAAGTGAAGCGTATCATCTCCTACGAACGTTATGTGCTCTGCTCTAAGCGTGATGGCGCCTACCGTGTCTGCTTCATCGGGTTCTTTTTCGTCGCCTACCCTCATGTTTGGGTTAAGAATCAACCAGCACACTGTGGCTACTTTGCGCCTGGTCTCGTCTTTGTCGTCCAGATTCTTCATGATGTGATTTTCAATTTGACTTATCTGTTTGCCTAAGGTCTCGGCTTTCTTGAATTTCTCCTTCTCGCGGTTCTGCTTCAGAGGCGCTGAGTCGCTGAACCAGACATACTTGATTTTGCCCGTGAGTTTGTCTTCCCACTTGGCAACGTACATCTTGTTGGCTTCCCACGCCGTCTTCCAACCCTCAGGCTTTGGCGCATCTGGCGACAGGTTAAGAACTATGTCATCTTTGGTTGGACCTTCCTTCCACTTGCCACGCTGTGGGTGGTCGCCGCGACCCGCGAACAAGCATGAAGGCTCTGCCGTCCAGTTGGCTACTTCCAACTTCTGCCCGTCCACTTCTGCAACTGCGAATTTGGCTTTAAGTTCTTCCCGTTTGACTTTGCGTTCAGCAGCTTGCCGTTTCTTCTCTTCCGGAGAAAGGACGAGCTTTTTGTTTTTCTCGTTTTCCACGTAGCTGGAGATTTCGCTGAAATCGATGTCAGCGTGAACCGTTGCGTTTGGATTGCCAAAGTCTCCTCCAGAGTAGTTCTCTATCTTCGCTAAATACGTGGAAGCGAAGCTAGCCAGAAAAGTAGGCGAGTGATTCTCGAGTTTCAGTTGCTCGAGGAATTCGCGCATGAAGTTCCGCATGAAAACCTTGTCAGGCGGAGAAACCGCAGACTGCCTCTTGCGTATCCAGGCAATTGCCATCTGCTCGCTCTTCGCTTTCAGGTTTATGATTTGCCCCTGGATTTTAACATGGAACCCCTGTGGCGCGTATTCCGGGACATATATGCCGTTGTGTTTGAGGCTTTTCAAAACGTGCTTCATGCGTTCACAGCTCTTCGTGTTTGGTTTTGGCAAGTGGAATCTTTGCCGTTTTTCCATTCTTTTCTATGGAAACAGACTTAAAAACCTTCACCACAAACTTTTGGTCAGTTTATGGAATCAGCGTAAATTTCTTGGTTGCCCTAGACTTTTTCAGCTTCGCGTAAACTTCCTCAACCATCTTGCGCTCCACATAACCCTTGTGGGGACGGAAACCGCCGCCGAAGCCGCCTGGAATGTGCATAAGCTCATGGATAAGGGTTTTCTCTTTGTCTTCGGCAGACATTTTGTCATAAATCTCTGAGATAACCTCTATCGTGTAGGCGGGCGGCATGTTAAGCACATCCTGCCACAGTTTACCTAAGCCATGGATTCGGGCGATGGTGCGTCTGGCTTTGGAGCCTCGGCTACGCACGCAAAAGACGAATTGGGGTACGACGTGGAAGAATTCGCATTCTTGAGCTAGCTGGTCTACTTGCTGCTTGATTTCAGGAGCCTCGTAGTATTTGATAGGCATGATTTTTGTCCTCGCAGTCTACTGTGATGTGGCATGTTGCGGTTTAAAACTTCTTCCATTTTCATAGACAAACTACAGTTTCAGCAGTTTTTTCAGCTCCATCCAGAACGTCGCGGCGAAGGCTACAGTTACTACGAGTATCCAGTCTGTCGCGCTTAGGTAAGTGAGCCTAAGCGACGTGTGAATGAAAGGCAAACCGATTCCCACCCCAAGCGTCACAACTACAATAAACGCCCAAAGCACCATAACTTTGTTCGAAAGCAACCCCAGCTTCGACAATGGCTCCTTCTCCGAGCGGAAGTTAAGTGCAAGGAATATGTGCCCAAGCATCCATGTGGCAAACGCAACAGTCTGCGCCAGCACCGTCCGCTGGTCCACTGCCAAAGTCGGGTTCAAATACCAATTGGCAAGGTAAGTTGCTGAAACAGCTGCAAACAGGCTCAGCGCCCCCAAAACCATGCTCCGCAGCAAGGAGTGGTTCAGGAACTTCTCGTTCGGGTCCACAGGCGGCTTCTTCATCGTGCCAGCTTCTTCTGGCTCCGCAACAAAGGTGGCTGAGGCAGCGAGGTCCATGAACAGCTCTAAAACTATGATTTGGATAGGTGCGAACGGCAGGGGAAGCCCAATTGCGATGGGCAAGAGGAAGGTAGCAACTATGGCGATTTTGCATGCAAGGTAGTAACGGACACCTTTGCGGAGGTTAGCGAAGATTTTCCTGCCCTCTTTCACCGCGGTAGCTATGGTGGCAAAGTTGTCG
>JBGOXQ010000063.1:0-8633 GCA_041479225.1 Bathyarchaeia archaeon | reverse complement strand
GATTAAAATTAACCGTTATAGGGCTACCTAAACCCGTGACGCGGTCATAGCCAACTCCTGTGGTAAAGCCTCCATTCGAACCTGACACTATGTCGCGGAAATAAAAACCATATGCTGCTGCTGCATCTGCATAGAAGTTGGTGTTTGAAGACGTTCGCCCGAGAGCTTGGATAGCTGCCCACTGGGGTGCGCCAGCACTTGTTCCTCCGACTTTAATCCAACTGCCGGATACGTAAACTGGGAAGCCAGTGCTTGGGTTTGCATCATAGGAAACATCAGGTATGGCACGTTTAGTGCCTGAGATGCCGAAGGCTGACTGATAAGATGGCTTATTCTCATAGGCACTGGACCCGCCGCCGCTCCCACTCCAAGCTGTCTCGGAAAGCACGTTTCCGCTCGCATCCAAACTGAGCGTAGTTCCCCCAACGCCAATAACGGCTGCAGAAGATGAAGGCCAGATGATACCTGCGCCGTCGTCTCCCGATGATGCAAAACAGACGGCACCATAAGCATTGGTAAAATGACCATCGTAGTTAGCTTCGTTTGGGAACTCGTCCCCGCCCCAACTCATTGAAATGGCAACTACATCAGGACGGGTTCTGGCATAGTCCACACCATCTAACAAGTCGCTCAGCAGATTTGATTTTGCTTGAACAAGAAGTATATTTGCGCCTGGAGCTATAGCGTGAGCCCACTCAACGTCTAGAGTCGTTTCAAGCGCCCATCCGCTATTGAAGTCCAGGGGAGTGTACATGTGGTGTTCCTCATAACTGGGGGCTATCAGACCAAAATAATTGCTGAAATAGTTCAAGTCGCTTTGGACCGTTGGGGCATCATAGGCGTCGATGATTGCGATAGTTCCTGAGCCGCCCCAAGGAAGATTGTAAGCTGCGTGAATTTGAATTGGCGTATAACCGCTTACAACTAATGGGTCAGCTTGAGGATAGACCTCGTATTGGGGATATGCTCTCCATTCAGTTTCTGGTGGCGTGGCAACTGCTTGGTGTATGCTGAGAAATCCGCTCATTATTAAGACTGAGCCAGCCGCCAAAATGGTTAATAGTAGAAAATTGATCCCTGTTCTTACGTAGCCATGTCGCATATAATAATAAACCACTTATGCGCTCTATAATAATTTTACTTAAAACTTGTACAACACATAAACACTTAATAAGAAAGCACATGCAGAAAACATCAAACTCAAAATCCTTCGAATACACTTAAACATTGTAGTTTATGTGTGAGAGACGGCAAATGGAAATTCAAAAGAGCTTGAAGGCAAGTTCTCGATGAAGTGATTAATCCTATTTATAATTCTGAGTAGGAATTATTTTTAGGGTACTGCAACATAACTATTTCAGGTAAAACATTTGGAAAACGTCGTCAAAGTCACAAGAAGAGGACAAACCACAATTCCCATCGAGTTCAGAAAGAAATTCGGCATGAAAGAGGGCACCAGCCTAATCGTTGAAGCCACGGAAAAGGGTGTTCTGTTTAGAGTTCTTCTAAAATTGGAGGATATGGCAGGAATAGACTCCGCCTACGGTACGCCCGAAGAAGTTAAGAAGGAAATCGACAAACTCAGAGAAGAGTACTAATTTGAAAGAAGTCTTTGATACAAGATTCTTGGCGGAATATTTCTATTCTGATGACACTCAGGCAAATGAAAAAATCCGAAGGAAAATGAAAGAGCTCATTGCTAAACGGGAGGGCATCATCCCAACGATTGTTATAGCTGAAATAACTCGAATTACCTGTGACAGGATAGGCAAAGATGCGGCAGAAAGCCGCTATTCAGCCTTAGTTCAGAGTGGGCTTCAAATCCAAGAATTGACCGCAAGTATTGCTAAGGTCGCTAGTCTTTTGAAAAGCAAATACAAAAACCTGCCTATGGGCGACTGCATAATCGCCGCCACAGCCATAACGAACCAAGCCAGAATAATCTCAGACGACCCACACTTTGACAACATAAAAGAAACAAAATGCACATGGATTTAGATTGGTGGACGGGGCGGGATTTGAACCCGCGACCTCCACGATGCCAACGTGGCGATCATGCCAGACTGATCTACCCGCCCATCAGACTGGTCTTCTGAAGCTTTAACCCGCAACATTAGCCTATAAGCGTTTCTTATGCCCGCCAAGCATATTGCAAATGTTTCGAACAGGTCCTCGAGACACAAAAAACGCGAGGCAATAGGCAAACAGAAAAAGAGGAGATAGGCCTTCGATTGTCTAAAATCCTAGCAATAAAGATTGAAAAACCCGAATACCCTGCAAAAAAAGGAATGTGGACAGAGTCAATTTCCATGTTTGCAGTTCGCGCCCTTGCTAACTGCCCGCTAGCAAACGCACACACAGATACCTTTAACCTGCACAACCATACACAAGAAACAACACACTTCATAAGAATGCACAAAACCCGAACATACAAGCCTCAGCAAACAACCAGACTATAAATAAGGGGGCTATAGTCTGCTCCGAGCAACAGGTCAAGGCATTCTGTATCTGTGCTGTACACGTCTACAAGTTGGATTCAGGATTCAGAACCCTTATTTGTATTTTTTCCGTTATTGCCGTCAGTGAAGCATGTTGGACGAGAAAGCTAGGCTGGCTTTTAGGAATTTGCTTGTTGCCCACGATTACACGGATAATGCTGTAGATGCGCTTTGGAAATGGTATGATTCTTCGGTGAAAAAGGGAGTTGCCAGCTTTTGAAGAAACACCAGGTTCAACCCAATCTATGCCTCTGTGTGTCACTGTGGAAACAGACACTTAATTACAAATACGTACCAATATGGCTACTCACGGATTCGTTTTATGAATTCGTTAGCTTTATCTACACACAACAAGATATTAACCAGCTTGAGGACTGAAAAAGAACCATGTCAGAGAAACCACCATCAAAAGACGAAGCCTTAGAAGCCTTAGACTTCATCGTAAACGTCCTGAAAGAGCACGAAAAAGACCTAGACAGACTCGTCAACGAATTAGCCACGGTAGCAGACCAAATGGGAGATAACGGAGAACTAAGCAGCAAAGTCGAGAAAATCGAAGCGAAAATAAACCTCCTCCAAAACGACATAGGAAGCTTACTGAAGCGATTTTCTGCATCGCCAAACGGGATTCAACATGCACCTGCGGTTATACCAACCGCTAAAGATACACAAATTGAACCCGTCCAAGTCGGCTTAATAAGCGGACCACCACTGGTCTTGCAGTGCAAACAATGGGACGACTTCAAAGTTATGGCATATCAGGCACACACAGTTTCTTTCACCATAAAGGAAACCGAAACAACTTTCGAAATTGAAGCGCTCAAAAACAACCAAGTCATCACATACAACGGAGAAATCCCCAGATTTGCAGCACTCCTGAAGACTTGGCTAAGCAAAGAACTCGAAGTTCCTGAAAAGAAAATTCTAGAAGGCGTTTTGGCGATAAGCTAATCGCTACCCATTGCTTATCCATAGTACATAACACTTTTATAATCCATGTATCTTAAGTCTTGTTATGCGATATGGAGGGTGAAGAGGTTGAAGGCGCACCAGGCTAGCCAACATCAGTTTTTCCGTTTTCGAAGCCTTCTCCTTTCTCCTCGATTACGGATGGAAGTTTGGTAGCCAATAAACAATGATTCATCCTCCACCGCACAAAGCTAAGATAAAATGTTGAACGGGAAATGGCGAAGATGACTAAAACACAAATGCTGCAAGCGAAGGCGTATGAAGAAATTGCGAAGTTCCAGAAGACCATGGAGGAACTTAACTTACTCAAAACCGTTTCCCAAGACCTGCGAAACTACAGAAAAATGATTCGCCTGAAAAAATACGATTAGCATTTAGTTGCTATTTTCGTCTTCACCCTCTAAATTGAAGCCAAAGCAGTTTTTCAGCTATTATTTCCGCTCTTTTTTGCTTCAATTATCTTCTGCATGCTTATCTCAAAGCCTGCCGTGGGGTTCTCCAGCTTCCACGCCTCCAGCACCTGAGGGTTAACTTCGCCAAGCACTCCCACGTTCTTGCCATTAACTATCACGGCGCCTGTGCGTCCTTCAATGAAGCTCGAGTGACTGGTTGCCTGTATCTCCCATTTTACGTTGAGGTTCATAAAGAACGCGTCTAAGGCGGATTTGATTTCACTGAAGCTGGCATTTGGGTGCGTTGTTGCGGCCGCAAGCCACTCTTCATCCCGCGTGCGCGTTTCTCGTGCCTCATCTGGCAGGGTGACTTTGCCGAGTTCAAAAATTTTCTGGGGAAACTCTATGGATTGGTTGTTGCTTATGAATTCCATCAAGCTGGGCAGTAGCCAGTTGCGGAGGCAGGTCATGGTTACGATTTTTGGGTTAGCCAGTTCCACGAGAGGTGTTGGTTGATGGTTCATTTTAGTGAAAAGAATATCAGGGTTCGTCAACGTGTAAGTTGAAATCTCCTGGTAGCCTAATCCAACCATAAGCTCACGAGCAGTATCTATCAAGTGCTGCTCAGATCGGGCTTTTCCAGTTGTGGGTAGTTCGCGCCAGAGCGGCTCGATGTTGTTGTAGCCATAAGCTACGGCAACGTCTTCTATTAGGTCCACTTGGTGCATGATATCTATGCGGTAGCAGGGTACATGCACTTCTACTGTTTTTTCGCTTATTGCTCCGGTGTTGAAACCTGCGGTTTTGAGCAGTTCAGTGATTTTGTTGCCTGTGAGCTGTAGCCCCAAGAGGCGGTTTGTATATTTAACGTCCAAATTCACGCATTTTGTTGCAAAATCTGGTGTGATTACTTTTCTTGAAGGGTAAATTGGGTCTTCTGGGTAATGTACTGTTGCGGCATGTGCTTTTCCTCCTCGGTCAATCAGCGCCAACGTAACAAGGTTCAGCGTGTTAAGCACTGTTTTTTCTAATGTCCCTGTAACTTCTACGAGCAGGTTGTGTGTTTCTTCGGTGACTCTGCCTAAGTCGTTGCTGTTTATGATTGGCGGGAAAGAAAGAACTTTCTGCTCTGCATCCAGCAAAATTGGGTAGACACTGTGCTTTTTCACGATGTGCCCATATTCCAAGCCCTTGGGGTGGCGCTCCAGAATCTCCGCCATAGTCATTTTCTCAGAGAACCCTAGCGGAATGAAACTAATGTCGGTGGGTTTGGCTACGGTGTAGCTTAATGGACAAGCAATTAGATCGAAATCGTAGATTCCGATGCTGGTTTTCTGTCTGCTTCGCCCATAAGTCTGGTCCAGCTTGTCCTGCAAGTGCATTAGTCCGCGTATAATCGTGTCTGTTAAAGAGATGTTTTTCACGATTGAGCAGCATATGAAGGGTCTTATGTTGTTGAGGCGTTTGTTAACGTTCACAGCTAGTATTGGCTCGCCGAGGTTGTAATGCTTCAAACCCTTTTCTATGCCAAGATAACCGCGCAGTGCACGGGCTAAGCCTTCGACACTCCACAGGTCGGGACGGTTTGTGTCCTTAAGTTCGATGCTGACTATGCCCTCGGTTTTGTTGTACTGCTTTACTTCACTTTTCACATAGGCTAAAATGTCATCTAGCTTTTCCATATCACCATTTATTGGAACACCTAGTAGCTTCTCCAGCTCGCCGTAATCCATGTTAATAGTCGGCATTTCTAAGCCACCTCTTTCCGCCGCAGCCAGTCCAAATCTTGGCTGAAGATGCAGCGAATATCATCCATGCAAGCTCGCATCATGAATAAGCGGTCTACACCTAAACCCCAGGCGATAACAGGTACTTTGATGCCTAAGGGTTCGGTGACTTCAGGTCTGAAGATGCCTGAGCCTCCAAACTCAACCCAGCCGATGCCTTCGCGGTACGCACTTAGTTCCACACTTGGCTCGGTGAACGGGAAATAATCGGGTTTAAATCGCACTTTGTCGGCTCCAGCGATCTCCAAGGCAAACTTCCCCAAGACACCCAGCAGATCCCTCAGAGTTAGTTTCTCATCTATGATTATGCCTTCAACTTGGTTAAACTCTGATAAGTGAGTTTTATCGACGACTTCTGGGCGGTAGACGCGGGCGATGCTGAAGTATCTGCTTGGAATTTCCAGGTTCTTGCTCAGCAGTGTGCGGGCGCTGAGGCATGTGCCGTGTCCTCGGAGAATCAGCCTTTTCGCTTCTTGTTTGGAGTATTTGTAGCCCCAGCCTGTGGAGCCAGTTTCTCCTCCGCATTCATGTGTCGCCTTCACACGGTTCACTGCTTTTGTATAGGCTTTCAAATCGCCGTATTTTGGCTCTTTAACGTAGTAAATGCCATCTAACTCTCGTGCAGGGTGGTCCTGCGGAGTGTACAAAGCGTCAAAGTTGAAGAACGCCGTCTCCACGCCTGTACCAGTCATCTCTTTGAAGCCCAATGTCACCAGCTTAGCCCTGACTTCATCTAGGAAGCTGAGATATGGATGCTTTTTGCCAGGCCAAGTCTTAGCTACGGGCGCCTGAATGTTGTATTCTTGAAGCTTAACGCTGCGCCATTTTCCGCCTATAAGATGCTCAGGCTTAAGTTGAGTTACCGTTTCAACCAGAACCACATCAGCACCGAGGGCTGCGCTTTGCGAAGTGACAGCGTGTTTTCCTTCTTTTGTAAATTCAAGAACTCTTGCAGTTTTGTCTTCAACCGTCAGCAACCTCCGCTTCTTCAAAGCATCAACCGCAGCCTGCAACTCCGCGTTCAGTTCGCTCATTGCTAACTGTTCTTTGTTGCAGAATTGTTTCAGAAGTTTTTCGTCGCTGCCTTCCTTCGGTGAGTCTGACACTTGCAGAGTGCCCATTTTAGAGTTGAAAGTTGCCCATTTCTTCCGTTGCGTCCAGCCTAACGCGATCTGCACGAACTGCACTTCTAAGCCTGCTTTCTCCGCTGCTTGATTAAGCGGAGCGTTTCCGCCGAGCAAAAGCACCGCATCGACTAGTCGGCGTTCAGGCAAGCCATTTGCTGCATATTCTTCGCCTTCTTTTGTTAGTTTGATTTGGGTTTCCATCTTGGCGTGCACTTGGACGAGGTTTGCTTCCTGCAGAATCAAAGCTGCACGCATAACGGCGGAGTCTGATGTTTCGGTTTCAGCTATCAGTTGGTCTACTGAGGCTTTGCCGCCTAGCTTGTCGAGTGCGGCGAGGATTCGAATTTCGTTTTCCCTGAGGTCAACCATGTTTCGGTTCCCTTCTTGTTAGGTTGGTTAGCGGTTTTGGTTAATGTAGTTCTGAAGCGGCTAATAAAAGCATGCTGACAAGGTTAAGGCTCCGCGGCGGTTTTGCCATAAATTACTTTCAGTTCACTCTGCAGAAAAACGAGTGTAAGATTGCATACCTACATTTTCAACATGCTATTGGCGTGGAAAACTGTCAATAGCGCCCTACCCCCCCTTAGGCGTTATTGCTTCTGCTCTCAGAACCTACCCCCTCCCCCCTTTTCTGCATGCTATTTCTATTAGGGTCCAAATATGTTCGTGTTAACTCAGTTTCAACATGTTTATGGCTAGAGAATTCGCCAATAGGACCCTACCCCCTATAGGTTTCTGCAATGAATCTCTAATAGCATCCAAATACGATGGCTGCTTCTTCTCTTCTGCTGGCTTGCACTTTTTTATCAGCTTGACTTTTATTAGCAGGTGCTTGAGGGCAAAGTTAAATTCTAACCTGTTATACAACACGTAGTCATGAAAATTACCGTGATATTAGGCGCACTCGCGTCGGCAGTGCTCCTGTTCTTCGGCTTCATATTCCTGCTTTCAGCTGGTTCCGTAAACCTCACAGGCGAGCCGCTTCTGAGGCTCGTTGAAGCCGCCATCCTTCTAATAGTCGGGTTCGCATTAGCCTACGTTGCCTATGCTGTCTCACGCAAACCCACAACCATCATCCAGCAGTTGGAGTTGTCGGGGGAGATGAAAGCCGCGCCCATAAAGTGCCCAAACTGCGGCGGTTCCGTGGACCCGAAAGCTATCAAAATTGTTTCCGGAGTGCCATACGCGACGTGTCCTTATTGTGGAAAGACTTTTGAGGTTGCTGAGGAACCGAAATGGTGAAAAAGCGCCTATTTCTCGTTGTATTCGCGTGCTTGCTTGTTTTCTCTGCAGTGGCTCTAAGTGTGGCAGAGGGGCAAACGCTAGTTTACCACTTTAACCAGGAATGGGCTAAACTCTGGATAAATGATGACGGCACAATTGACCTGATGTACAACGTAAGCATAACGCTTGATTCAGGTTCAGGCATCCATTATGTTACTCTGGGGCAGCCCAACAGCGACTTCACCATCGGCACTGCCACGGACCAGTATGGGAACACACTGGAAACCTCCAATGACGGGACGGGAGTCAAAGTAAATCTCTTCACGACGTTAACGGCAGGCAACACCATATGGTTCACTCTCACCACTAATGTCGGCAACATTCTAAGCAATGACACTTTGAATCCTGGGAATTTAGGCATGGAATTCGCCCCCGAATGGCAAAGCGTCCCCATAAGCGATGTGCGCATACAAATTGTTCTCCCGCAAAATGTCTCGGTCGGCGATGTGAAAACCAACGAGAAGTTCTGGAATAGCACCTCAACTGAACCAGACGGTAGACTTTCAGTTTACTGGGAAACCCCCGTTATCCAAGCCGACGAACAGTATATAGTCGGCGTCTCATTTCCCGCTCAGT
>JBGOXQ010000062.1:0-8807 GCA_041479225.1 Bathyarchaeia archaeon | reverse complement strand
CGACGAATCCATCCAAGTGTCAAAAACGTCGCTTTCGCCTGTGAACTCTTTTCCGCCGCATTTGGGGCACTTCGCTATCCGCGGTGCTTCCAGCTTCGGGTCAATAGGAACCCATTTTTCGTCGGCAAGAATGAGTTCGCCGCAGGTTTTGCAGTGCCAAACAGGAATCGGCGTAGCAAAAAGCCGTTGCCTGCTTATTACCCAGTCCCAGTCGAGCGAGCGTGCCCAGTCGATGAGGCGGTTCTTAATGAAGTCAGGGTACCAGACGACTTCGTTGGCGGTTTTCTCCACGGCGCTGGTGAGGTCGCGGGTTTTCATGAACCACTGCTTGCGCTCCAGAATTTCCACGTGGGTTTTGCATCGGTCGCAAACGCCCACTTCCTGCTGAATTTTTTCGGTTTTCTCCAGCAACCCTGCCGCTGTGAGGTCTTGCACGATGGCGGTGCGTGCTTGGTTGATGAATAAGCCTTGGTATTTGCCTCCGTTCTCGGTGATTTTACCGCTTTCCGTGAGCAACGTGATGACGGGGAGTTTGTGTTTCATGACGGTTTTGACGTCTTCTTTGTCGCCGTAAGTGCAGATCATGACGACGCCTGTGCCGAATTTGGGGTCTACGCATTCGTCTGCGATAACCGCCACGGAACGGTTGATGAGGGGGACTAGGATTGTTTTGCCGATGTACTTGCAGTACCTCGTGTCTTCGGGGTTGACTTCGATGGCGACGCATGCGGGGATGAATTCAGGACGCGACGTAGCAATCAACAAGTAATCGTGGGTTCCTTCCACCTGAAAACGAATATAGTGCAATATGCCTTCGCGTTTCTGGTAATCCACTTCCGCATCCGCGATAGCCGTCTCGTCTCGGGGGCACCAGTTCACAGGGTGCGTTCCCTGATACATGTAGCCCTTTTTATGCAGCAGAATGAAGCTCAACTGCGTCCTCCGCCAGTAATCCGGGTCCATGGTGCGGTATTCGGTGGTCCAGTCAATGCTGCAGCCCAATTTGAGGATACCTTCCTTCATCATGGCGATGTACTTCTCCACCAGCTCCATGCACCACGCGCGGAACTGGTCAGGCGGCACCTCACGCTTCCGCACATTATGCGCCTTCTCCACTTGGATTTCGATGCCTAAACCATGGCAGTCCCAGCCCTGCGGAAACAACACATTGAACCCTTGCATGCGCTTGTAACGGGCAACCATGTCAAAGTAAGTCCAGTTCAAAACGTTGCCCATGTGCAACTCACCCGACGGGTAAGGCGGAGGCGTATCAATACTAAAAGGCACACGCGAAGTGTCGTTCCAGTCGTAACGGTGGATACCCATCTCTTCCCACTTCTGTTGCCACTTACGCTCAATTTCCGCAAAGTTGTATTCTTTCGGCAGAGGTTGCATACATGTGTTCCTCGTAGGTATGATGGCAGTAGAAACTGGAAAACCACCTAAAAACATTATCCCCCTCCTAAACGCTACCAACATCTGCACATTCTTCATCACGGATCGAAATATCGTCCTCAAGATTTGGCAAACCTAAGAAACTACAAAAGACCAACCGAATTGATAATAGTCAACGTAGCTACGTCTTTTGGGTAATTTTTATATACATCATCAACCGAACCCTGAGGTGATCAAAGTGGTTGCATCTATAGTCAACTATACTCTCCTTAGTCCTAAGGATTTTGTTTTGTTATGCGCAGATATAATGGAAGCAGAAGGGTTCAAGGAAGTTCGAGTGCTTGAAGGCCCAGGGGATTGGAAAGAAGACATAAGCGCGGATGAAATTATATTTTCCCAGTCGGGTGTTTATGAGGTTCTCCATTTTAAAGTGCAATGTAAGCACTATGCAAAGTCTGGCAATAAGGTCTCGCCAACCGAAGTCAATGAAATGTTTCCGTATTTATTTTCGACCGATGCGAATCGACTATTAATTGTAACTGATACCGATCTAACCACTCAAGCTAAGCAAGAAATCAACAGTTTTAACAAAAAAAATCCGATCAAGAAAGTAATTTATTGGATTGAGAGAGACGTTGAAAACAGACTTCTCAAGCACAGGTGGATTCTGAACAAGTATTTCCCAAGTGAACCAGAGTTAAAAATAGCACATTCGGATAAGATTTTCAACCCGTATAAAATGCTAGAATTTTACCGCGAGACCGATTTCAAATACTTTTTCGGCAGAAGCACCGACATCAAGATATTAGCAGAATCGGTGTATAAGAACAAAACCATTATTCTGTTTGGAGAAAGCGGAGTCGGCAAGACGTCGCTACTTCATGCAGGTCTTTTTCCCCTTTTGAGGCGGGAAAACTGGATAATAATTTCAAGTAGATGCCTAGACAAACCGGTTGAGAACATACGCAGAGAGGCATTAATACAAATTGGATTACAAAATGAGCAGAGAATAGAAATCGACCGTCTGAAAAAAGGGGTTAAATTCGCTGATTTCCTTTCAGAATTGTCACAAATATCAAATTCTTTAGGATTGAAAATTCTAATAGTATTGGACCAAGCTGAAGAATTATTTACGCTGTGCGACGAAGATGATAGGAATACTTTCTCTGAAGGACTGACCGTTTTCTTAAACTCCAATGAAATTCACGGAACTTTCTCTCTCTTGTTATCTCTTAGGAACGATTACGTAGGCGACCTTCGCTCTTGGGCAAGAAGCAAACATGCCTTAGACTCAGCTTTTTCTTGGGACGGCCTTCATTGTATTGGAAGGTTTACTGTGGAGCAGGCAAGATTAGCGATAGCAGAGCCGGCTAAGAGGTTGAATGTTCTTTATGACAATATGCTTCTTGAGCAATTGCTAAATGATTTACTGGCGATAGGGAATGGATTTGTTTATCAGCCTTATTTGCAGATTGTGTGCTCAACTCTTTTCGAAGAAGCGTTAAAGGATGCTGGCGCTGCCAATAATTTCGTAATATGTCCCGAACGTTATGAAAGTCTCAATAGAGCTATGGGTATCATCACTTCGTTCTTCTCAGAGAAGTTGTGGGTTGATTTCAGCCAGAAAGAACAGACTATCGCGCGTAATATTGCAAAATCATTGACCACTTCAGAAGGTTTGAGGCATCAGCTTACCCTTGGTGAGTTAGCTGACGCTACTGGAGAGAACAAAGATGATATTGCAATCGTTCTTAAACGATTAATTGACAAGAGGTTAGTTCATCGGGTTATTATTGAACAGGAAGTCGAACCAGTGTATGAGTTAATACACGACTTTCTCGGAAAACAAATCGCCAATCAGCTTTCTGAAGAAGAAAAACATTGCAAAGAAGCAGAAGAGCTTCTATCTGAGGCATTGAGGCGCTGGAAAAAGCATGGGGTTGTATTGAGTGAACGTGAAATCACTGTCTTGGAAGAATATGGGCAAAAATTGAGATTTAAGGGAGAAGAGATGGGTCTAATCTTCACCAGTTTATTGGATAAAAGCCTAAACTTGTTACAACATAAAATATGGTTCGAGTCTTTTGGTAGTGATGCAATATCAACATTTGTCAAAGCTTACCTATCAGCGGAAGGGCATATTTTAATTAACTTTGACAAAGTGGTCAGCAGTTGGACTGATGAACTGGTAAACCAGCTAACAGCAACAGTCTTAACAACCCCAGAGTTGAAGGAAGATGATAAGGTAGGCAGATACCTTGCTTTACTAGCCGAAACCAAGAATCCACGAGTGCTTAATGATCCAAAAGTAATAGATCTTGCGTTTAGTGCGTTGGATACCAAACTGGGAGCAAACTATGTTGTAAGTGCCCTTAAGATACTTATGGCAACTCGTAAGGGCATTGACCTGCTAAAGAATTCTGGCGATAAAGCGATACGAATAATGATAGATACAATTCATGATGGATGGAACTATGGCGGTCAATGGTACGGAACTCCAACATGGTTTAGCAGATATAGAGATCAGTACGCGAAAATATTCATTGAATTATCTAGGGACAATATCGCACTTGTTATTAATTTGCTTCACGAGAGAATCTGGCATTGTGGCAAAGCTAGAGAATCCGAAAACTTGGTTGATGCCTTCTCATTAGTCTCGAATGATGTTAACCAATTTCGCAGAATACTATTAAACCATTGGACGGCATACGCTCAGTTAGCTGCTGTGAGGGCTTTAACTAAGATCGGTTCGGAGGAAGCAATTAATGCTCTTATTGAAGGTCTTTCAAGCCAATATAGCACTGTGTTAAGGGACATAATCATAGCATTAGCGCAAAAAGGTACCGTAACTGCTCTTCCTGCTCTCGAAAAGCTTACAGAAGACCCTTTTCTCTCAGAATCCAACATTGGTTATTTGCAGAAAACTATACAAAAAATCAAGATGAGAGCCAGCATTCCGTAATGAATCGCATTTTCAATAGTTCTCGATGGGCTAATATGCTTGTCAATCAAAAAGTTGTCTCCAGCATTTTGAAGAAGGCTTCAGCGCCGTAAGGTACAATCCTGTTATCTACAGCGTCCCAGGCAATATTTGGTTTCTTCTGCTTTAAGAGATCTCCAAATTCGTCACTGGTCAATATTATTTCGTGTATGCCGATTGGGCTGATGTGCGCGATGGAGCCCACGGCTGACGAGACATCTTTTTCCATATTCTTGTCGGGAATAATGAAAAGAACGTCCAAGTCAGATTTCTCTGAAGCTGTTCCTTTTATGTACGAACCAAAAACGATTAAGGTAAAGAATGGCGAGTGAATTTTGGATAAAATCTCATTTACCAAGATGCCAAAATCCCGATTTTTACTGAAGAAACGACCTGCGCGAAGCCTCTCGATATAGGCAAGAAACGAAGAATTGCCCTTCAAATTTAGCCTGCAGTATGTGACGGGCGGTTTTTTCTCGGCAATTAAGTAGCCTTGATTGGCAAGTCTTGTTGTCATTACGTGTGTGATCTTGTAGTCTTTTCCGATGGCTTCAGAAATTTGGCGAACGGTAAAGCTTTCGCGAATTCTTGAACTCAAATAAACAAGAATTTCGATCGAAGTCTTCGTCAAGGGCTCCAAGTACATAATACTATGTACTTACATACATAGATTTAAGCCTTTTCAACCTTCAACAAAAAGTTGCCACCAGCCCGCAGAAGGACCCTTAGCGCAAGAATCATTATTTCTTTAGTCGCAACTTTTCTTGGTAAGGTTGATGCGTCTTAAGTCGAGTTTAATCGCTTTGTCGTTCATTACAAAATGTGTCAAAGTGCCAACTACGCTTCCCAGCAGCCATGAACTAGTAGAGTTTTGGATGAAGATTTCGGAAACGGCGAACATACCTGAAGCGAACAGAAAGCTAAGGATGCCTGTGGCGTTGAAGACGACGAAGCATTTGGCAAGTTCTTTTTTAGATTGACCTTGCATCGCCCAGTTGGCTCCGAAGTGGGATAAGCCACCTACACAGTTGGCAAAGAGCCATGCAAAAGTAGGATTGGCATAAAAGAACATTGAAGAGGTAAACGAGGCAGTTCCCAAGAGGAACCCTACGACGGCAGCAAAATTAAAAATAAACAATCTTCGAAAAGCGGCGAATTTTCCAGTCTTAGCGAAATCGGAACGACGCATCTCTCTCCCCGCAACCCTCAACTTAACTCTCTATGCACAATCCGCTTAAAACTATTTCGGGATTCCACTAAGATGGTTTACTGGAGCTTGTTGTGCATAGCAACCAATCCAACTACAACAAACAAATATCAAAAAATCCGCAAAAGTACCCAGAAAATTTCAATTTGTGTTTTCAATAGTTCAGGAAACCCTAAAATACACCCAAAACATTATCCCCATAGGTCTCGGGGAGCTGGGATATGACCCGGCTGAGAGGGCAACTCACTCGTTGCCGACCCAATGAACCTGAACCAGATAATACTGGCGGAGGGAAAAAACAGTGAACCAAACAACCGTAGAAACGCCTTATACTAGAATTCTAGCCGAAATGACTATTTTCATCGCGCTAGCCAACGTCCTTTATTTAATGAGCAAATTGTACTTGCCTTTCCTGCATCTTCCAGAGGGAGGCAGCATAACCATCGCAAGCATGGTTCCCCTACTCTGGTTTGCGCTGCGCAGAGGTCTCCGATGGGGCGTCGAAGCAGGCATAGTTTACGGCTTAGTTCACATGGTGCTCTTCGGCGAAATCTACTACCCATGGCAGATGCTTCTGGACTACCCACTAGCTTTCGGAGCCTTAGGCCTAGCAGGAGCATTCCAAAAACGACCCCTCATCGGCGTAAGCGCAGGAATCATGGGCAGATTCGCATGCCACTTCCTCTCAGGCGCCATCTTCTTCGGCCAATACGCATGGGCAGGATGGAACGTCTTCGCATACTCCGCAGCCTACAACGCAAGCTACCTCATCCCAGAACTCATCATCGACGCAACCATAATCTTCACGCTGCTAAAGTCAAACTTACTCAAAATCTACATGTAAAAGAAAAACGCCGGCGCATTTGCAACACCCAGCCTTGAATCTACTTCTTCAGCTCAGACAGCATAAAGTTAACGATTTCTTCGGCGATGTTAACTTTCGTCACCATCTGCAAACCCTTCCACCCAGGCTGACTGTTGACATCGCAGATTTTGGGACCATCTGGACCTTCAAGGATATCTACGCCTGAGACTTTGCAGCCCACCGCTTTAGAAGCTTTGACTGCGAGTTCCTCAAACTCTTTGCTAAGGGTAATCGGTGCGGGTCGGGCGCCTTGGCTATAGTTAGTTTTCCAGCCGTTTGCTACGCGCCGCATGGCAGCAATCACGTGGTCGTTTACGACGAAGGCGCGGATGTCGCTGTGACCATGAGGCACAAACTCCTGCAGATAAACAACGCCATGCTGGAACGTTATGGCTTTGAAGACTGTGAGTGCGATTTCAGCATCGTTGACTCTTGTCGCGCCTTGACCTCTGGAACCAAAGATGGGTTTGACAACTACGTCGCCGCCTAGTTCACTGAACGCTTTGACAGCTTCGTTGGCACTCTCCGTCGCCACAGTCCGCGGCACAGGCACACCATTATCTTCCAGAATCGAAAGGATGTCGTATTTGTCGACGCAGTGCTCAATTGCTTCAGGCGGGTTAATGACGTAGAATCCTTCGCGCTCAAGCTTGTACAGCATGTCCATGCGAAACACAAGTTCCTCTAAGCTACCGCGTCCAATGGGGCGAATAATTAAGGCGTCTAAATCTTCAAGCACTTTCAATTCTTGCTGGTTAACATCTCTAACTCTGAAATATGGCTTATAGCCGAGTTGCGCGACAAGTTTTGGAAAAGTAAAACAGACATATGGGATGCTGCGTTTAGTGAGTGCTTCGCGTACTTGGGTGCTGCTCCAGGCTTCCATGTTGCGTGTTGCGATTCCAACTTTCACGGTTAGTCTTCCTTGCCAATTAGTCTGCCAGAGATGCATCTGGCTTATGCTCTTAAAGTTTCCGCGGAGAAAAATCCATCGGCAAAGTATAGCCTGCAGTTTTTCTACGCAACAACGCAATATCAAGAACGAAAAGAGAAGTGGATGGGCCACTCTTGTAATAGTCAATAAACTATGACAGGTGGAACAAGCTCCGCGGTTGCAGCGTCAACCCAGTAAATCCCAAGAGGAGCAATCGCCGCAAGGCTTGAGCGGTCTGTCTCGATAACGGCGAATGACCATATGTATCGATAGGTTGTTTCGTTAGATATAACAGGCGAATAATCGTCAATTGGCTGAGTCACTTCGTTCAGCACTTGGAAGCCTAAGCCAGACCCAGTGGTTGAGTTGCCGCTTGGACTAGTTGTTGCGGTGCTGTTGTGCCAAAACACGCAATGTTCAAGGGTGGCGCTTACAGTCCTGCCCTTCAGCGAGGTAATAGTCCAGTTGCCACTCTCCAGCGCAATCCTTAGCGCATTATACATGGATACGGGCGGTGAAAAGTTGTAGCTGCGACTCTGAATCGAGACGCCCCCAAATTCCCCATAGAAAAGGTTGAAGTCTTGTTCCGTCTGCTTGTCCGTGTTGTTTGCTTGCTGTTCCCGGATGCTTGTTAACTGATTTTGAACGTCGACTAATTGTTGGTTAAGGTCATTTTTTGCCTGTAAAACACTCTGATATTCGAGAAATACGAAAGCACTGATGCCAATTGAAACAACAAGAACGACTGCTGATATGATAATAAATAGTGACCTCTTCATTTTCTGCTTTCCTCACGTACATCAATTAATTGCTTCTATGTTTGAGGTTTTTCTTTATAACGTTATTCCACGGGAAAATGTCTTTTTCTATAAAACAAGACGCGGTTTCAAAATAGCAAATGAGGAAAAGTCAAAATTTTATTATCCTTGGAAGAAGTTGCTCGGCGCGCTCTATTTTCTCTGAGAGAGGCATATCCAAGTAAGCAGCGTACTTGTTGAAGTATGGAGCTCCTTTCCGTGAAAAAAGCGTTAAAACCTTGCCGTTGTGGTTTATCTTGAATCCTTCAGGACAGGGTTCATGTCCCCTTATAAGTATCTGCACATTCAGCTTCTTCAGAACTTCCTGAGTGACTGCTTTGCCGAAAAGGTTCCCCGCGCCTCTCGGCGAAGCAAAAGTGCCCTGAACATCCTCGTCGGGGTCGCTCCAAAGCAGGTCTTCCAGAAAACTTTTCTGAGGATGCAACATGTCAGCCTGCGCGATTTCGGTTATGTTGCGGATTTTGGGGGGCAAACCTCCATGAACCATCAAGTAGCGCTCCTCCACGTAAACTGCATTGTATAGGCAGGCAAACAGCTCATGCAACCTTTTGTATGCAGCGACCCATTTTTCTTTGAATTTCGCTTGGAGTTGTTGTGGCAGGTCATGT
>JBGOXQ010000061.1:0-8836 GCA_041479225.1 Bathyarchaeia archaeon | reverse complement strand
CCAAACCTGCGAGTACGCTTGCTCATTCACCAAAGAGAAAGCATTCAACCCCGTTAAATCCCGCATCCGCGTCGTCCGCCAAAACCAACTCGTCAACATGGCAGTTACCTGCAGACTCTGCGAAGACCCCGCTTGCGTAGCTGCATGCCCACGCGACGCTCTGACACAGTCGGAAGAAACAGGCATAATCATGATTGACAAGGACAAGTGCAACGGCTG
This sequence comes from Bathyarchaeia archaeon, assembly GCA_041479225.1. Taxonomy (GTDB): domain Archaea; phylum Thermoproteota; class Bathyarchaeia; order Bathyarchaeales; family Bathycorpusculaceae; genus JADGNF01. The sequence goes on along the minus strand of JBGOXQ010000061.1, from coordinate 8,617 downwards.
CGGCTGGTGCATTGAAGCCTGCGACTACGGTGCCATGATGCTGCACCCCGAAACTAAAACGGTCTACACCTGCGACCTCTGCAAAGACCAGGCTGGGGGACCCCAATGCGTGAAGTGGTGCCCTGAAGAAGCACTCACTGTGGTTACGAGCGATGTGCTGGCACAGAAGGCAAGAATCAGCGCCATAAAGAAGCTGTTCCAAGAAAAGAAAGAGTAAACCGCAAAGGGAATTCTTTTCCCTTTACCCAGTTTTTACTTTTAACCGTGGAACATTTTTTTGGTTTTGTCCTGTTCTTGTTGGAGAACAGTTTGTTCTTTAGGGAGAGCTATATGCAACGTCCACTTATACATGTATATAAGTGAAGTAAGATGAATAGAAAACCAGTCTTGCTCACAGCTTTCTTCTCTTTATTTGTGATTTTGATGCTGTCTGGAATATTTGTTAACTTGAGTAAGGCGAATCCATTTGCTTTTAGAGTAATGGATGAGGTTGCTCCAGATGATAAAACGGAACCACCTACCCTTTTGATTGTGTCTCCAGAAAATAATACATCGTATGCCGCAAATAATGTAGTTCTTTCCCTTAGCGTAAAGGTCGGATATTCTGCAACTGCTGCTATACCGCCTTACTTATTGGAGATTTATTATGAGACAGATTGGAAGCGGGGTATTTCCTCAATTTACGAATTCGGTCGTCCAGAATACGGAGATTCGACTCTTTCTAAATTCAATACCACTATAGACTTGAATGGGATACCTGAAGGAAGCCATACCATTACGGTGTATGCAATAGAAACAGGTCGCTACGAAAAAGCTGCCCCAGATAATAGCTCGCGTGGAGGTTTCATAGTGGAGTATTACCCTTTCAAAATAACCGGTTCCTCCTCAACACACTTTACAGTTGATGCCACGCCGCCCAGCGTTTCGGTTTTGTCTGTGGAAAACGGAACCCTCAATGCCTCTGATGTTAATGTAGACTTCACAGTGAATGAACCAGTGCAACAGGTCTCTTATGTCCTTGATGGCAAGAGAACGTCACGGTTTCAGGTAACCTTACCTTATCTGGGTTATCTGGTGGAGCGCACAGCTTAACGATTTACGCGACGGATGAAGCTGGAAACGTCGGTGCCTCTGAAACAATAAACCTTACCGTTGCTTCACAACCTACCCCAAACCCTTCACCATCACCCAGCATTTCTCCGTCACCTTCCCCAACAGTTTCCGCTTCAAATCCGCAGCCTGCGTCTTCACCGAATTCCCAATCAGCACCCTTACCAATGGAAATAGTCTATGCCTTACTGGGAGCAGCAACAGTAGTCGCGTTAATCGCAGTCGCAGTGATCTACATGAGAAGAAGATAGTAATCAGTTAGCAACCTGTGATGAACCGCACTTCAATAGCTATTCCAAGAAAAGAATCAATAAACCCGTAAGGAAACTCTTCTTCTTTCTTATTTTACTGTTTCTCTGAGTAACTGATTATTATTTGCGTTATGTTTATGCAAAAACACTGCAGCAAGTCAAGTGTCAATATTATTGGTGCATTTATGAACGGGTTTTCTGTTTTTCATAATAATTATGAACACTTCTCAACAATGTTTATATTACCCAATATCATTAAATGTATGTTCAGTAAAATTAAGGATGAATAAACAAATGTTTGACTTTGGCAACCTATTCTGGATATGTGTAATTGCAGGCTCGGCAATTACTATCGGAATAAAGCTACGGAGCGAAATTAAGAACGGTGTTTAGATTCTCAGCTTAGAGCCAAGCACTAACAAAACCAAATAAACAACAAAGGAGGAAAAAAGAATCAAAGCCTACATTCTCTTAAGCACCAAACCTGGCACCTCGCTTGAAGTGGTTCAAAGAGTAAGAGAAAAAGTCAAAGAAGTCGTCATAGCAGACGCAATATTCGGAAGATACGACGCAATCATTGTCCTAGAGGCACCTTTGCTTGAAAACATAAACCGAGTGGTTTACCAGATAATTGAAAAAGACCCCAACGTGATTCGCACGGAAACCTCAATTGTTCTCTCACCGATGTAGTAGTTCTTCGTTGGGAGAAATTTTGGGCAGTTTCACTCTTTTTTGATTTTAATTAATTCTTCTGTACGAGAAGAGGAATAATCTTGAAGGTTCAGGTTTTGCGTTTGTACCGAAAATAAGCTAAACCTATAACGAACCATAATAGTGTGCCTGCTATCGCGAACAATGCTTCCCATTGAGCATCTCCTCCGCCAATGACGCTGAGATAGACAACCGCGCCAAGCATCAATGCGTTCGCTCCGAAGCCAAGAAGCGGCACAACTCGGCGCTTAAGAATTGAGCTTCTCTCTTTAGCAAATGCAAGCATAGCTACAACGTTTGTTATGGCGTAAAGCGTGAAAGTCCCGACGTTCGATAAAAGAGCCACAGCTGTTAGGTTTCTAACCGATAATACACCAAAGGCACCTATTATTGCTGACACAGCCGTAAGTGCCCAGACTCCGACGCCTGGGGTGGCATATTTTCTGTTGATTTTGCCAAGTTGCGCGGGTACTTCAGTATCTCGACTAATGGCGTAGGTAACTCGAACGCCCGTATTGAGGCATGCAAGCGTCGTGCCCAAGAGTGCAGCAACCACAGCCACAGCAGCGACCACCATAAGCAAGAACCCGTTTCCACCCAAGAATACGTTGCCCAACACGCGGACCATATCGCCATATGGTGCCGTAGATGCCGCAGCTGTGCCAAAGCCATAGCTAGAGTTCATCCATGCCTGCACAGCAAAGTACGAGAATAAGTACGCAAAAAGTCCTTGAATAGCTAAGGAGAGAATAACCGCTTTGGAGACATCCGAAGGTTTCTTTGCCTCGTTAGTAAAGGCAGTTGCCGATTCAAATCCCACCATCACCAAGACAGCGATGGATGCTTGGAAAAGAACATGACTCGCATTATGCGGCATAACTACTTCGCTGATGTTTGCGAACGTGAAGCTGACGTTTTGCGGGTTTCCCACGCGATACAGCAAAGCCATTACCGAAACACTAACAAGCATAACAAGCTGCACAACGTTCAGGATCAGATTCGTTCTCGTTGACCCTTGAATTCCACGGAAAGCTATGAAACCAGCAACCACAGCAAATGCACAGGCTAAACCTATTTCCGTGATAGGTGAGACCGCGAAGCCAAGCGTGGTTAAAACCCATGAAAGCAGCACAGCCATGAACGCAACCATAACCCCTGGGTAAACCCAGTAATAGAGGTGGGAAATCCAGCCAACGATGAATTTAACGTCGCGTGCTCTGCGGTTGCTGCTTCCTCGGTCAAGAAAAGCCCTTTGAGCAAAATAGTACGAACTGCCCGCGCTGGCGTCAGGGTAGCGTCGGGCTAGCCATGCATAGGAAGCCGCAGTTAGAAAAGAAAGAATTAGTGCTGCCAGTATTCCGAACCATATGTCGGGGGCGGTGGAAGCTCCAGCAGGGTTCAATTGGGCAGCTTGAACTTGATAAGTTATCCATAGAAATGCTCCTGGCGCTATCAAAGCCATGGCGTTAATGGTTAGCCCCATCAAGCCTAAGGTCTTTTTCATTTGAGGTGGGGTTTGTTTCTGATCAGTGGTCACTTGTTTTTGCTCCCTTATTTTTGTTGGATAAAAGCGATGTGTCAGGCTTCAGGTGTCTTCGGTTGACGTGCTTCGAAGTTTCTTTTTTGCTGTCTGCGAAGGTGTTTGCGTTTTACTTGAGACACCAAAACTTAGCTATAGGTACTAACTGAATTCAATAAATATAAGTCTATTTTTTGCCTTCTTCTGGTTTTCGTCAAGCTGCCAAGGAACTCAAAGACAAAACTTAAACACACCCACCCACCCTTTTTCTTCATCAGTGAGACGCATGACACGAATAGACGCCTTGAAGAAAAAAGCCTTCAAAGAAAACGGGTTCGACGGCTACCTCATCTTCAACAGCACAAACCAGCTGTACTTCCTCGGTTTCCCAGGCAGCACAACACTCTTCGTGCCCGCGGATGGGGAAAGCACCGTCTACGTTTACGGCGTCAACTACGAGCAGGCGAAGGCAATGGGCAAAGGCTTCAATGTGCAACTTGTGAAACCTGAGGAGAATTTTTTTGTGAAAATCGCAAAGCAAGCCCAGAACTGCGGGGTCAAAAAGCTGGCGGTTGATGCATTAGGTGTAGAAAGCTGGCGTGCTCTGATTAATGAGTTCCCAAGCGTAGGCGCGGTTGAGGTCAACGGCAGCTTCGTTCAGGAGCTCCGCAAGGTCAAAGATAAACAGGAAATCGAGTACATGCGCAAAGCAGGCGAACTAACCAGCGAAGGCATGCAAGCAGCCTACGAAGCCGTGAAGGCAGGCGCCAAAGAAACCGAAGTCGCCGCGGAAATCGAGTACGCCATGCGCAAACGCGGCTCTGGTTCAACAGCCTTCGAATCCATCGTGGCTTCAGGTGCGTGTTCAGCGTTTCCCCACGGCGGTTGCACAAACAGAGAAATCCGCATCGGAGACTTAGTGGTCGTGGACATAGGCGCTACATTCAACTACTACTGCTCAGACATGACGCGCACGCTGATTTCGGGGAAGCCTTCGGCGAAACAGCAGAAAATCTATCGCATAGTACAAACGGCTCAGGAAAACGCCTTCCAAACCATCAAAGCAGGTGCGCTCGTGGCGGATGTGGATGCCTCAGCCAGAAAAGTCATTGTTGAAGCTGGCTACGGCGAGTACTTCGTGCATCGCTTAGGTCATGGCGTCGGTTTGGAAGTGCATGAATTGCCCACTTTAAGTGCGAACAGTAAGGACGCGTTGGCAACTGGCAATGTGGTGACGGATGAGCCTGGAATTTACCTTCCAGGTTACGGAGGCGTCCGCATAGAAGACACCGTGCTCGTGCAAAGAGACGGCGGTGAAAAACTCACAACCGGACCCTACAGTCTCGAAAAAGAGTGATTCCTCGGAAACTATGTTATGGTTTCGTTCCATAAGTAAACTCTTGAGTACCGTTTTATGAGATTGACTCTGTCGCCGTCAAACACTACGTCCAGTTTTAAGCCGTACTTGTCGGAGAGTTTGTTCATGTTTTCCCAGACCTGCGGAGTTTGCGTTTCTGAAGGCCAGTTTTGGCGCCATGTCACGTTGTATGGAGGATTCACGATGAGCGGAGCCCACACGTTATCATCTATGCGTCTTAAGCCGCCGCCGTAGTCTTTCGGAAGAATTAGAACCGCTTGCGCCGCCACTTTCCCTGCACCTTTAGAGAAGCCTTGCGTGTAGTTCCAGAACTGCTGTATAGCTGAGAAATGCTCATCCGCAAGTATCCCGTAGGGGTTGCCTTCTGGGTTTATAGGGTAGTCAAAAACGATGACGTACTTTGCGCCTGCATCGTAGGCGGTGCGCATATCTTGGAGGATTTCAGGTCCGCTTGCAATGTAGGGCGGCTGGTCGTAGGTCCATGTGAGTATGGCGCCCCAGTCTCTGCCAAACGAGTTGGCGGCTCCTCTGCAGAGGGCGATTTGCTGTGCTCTGCTGTTGTTCCACCCTAACTCTACGAAGACGCTGTTGTATCCCGCTTGGTAGTCGTACCAGTAAAGTGCAAAGTCAGCTGTGAAAACAGGGATACTTCTCCGTCTTGCGTCATTCATACTCTGGGTCTGGCCCAATCTGACGAAGGTTTGTACGGCTTCGCTGGGAGACGAAACGTTTTCAAAGCTTTTCTTCACTACATCTCCTCCATCCCACTGACCCGTCTCTATCTGTTTTCCACCTGGCTCGTCATAGAGTAGTATTCCGAGGAACTTGTCTCCCCACTGTTGCTTCGCTGTGTCCAGCCAAGTTTGATGCCACAGGTATGTTTGGGTAGAAATGAAGTCGAAGAAAACCATGAAGTGCAAGTTTGCATCAGCAGCGTAATTGCATATCTCGTTGAGGGCTGTTTCATTTGTGGTTATAGTCCAAGAGTTGATTAGGAAAAAGTTGGTGTAGTCTTTCACTTTGTCGATGAGCAATTTGGCTTCTGCCGTTGTGTTTTGTCCGTAGGAGACGCCGAAATAGAAGTCTTGTTTAGCGCTGGAACCCCACACCGTGTAAGAAATATACGTTGAGGGCAAGCCGACAGCTGAGAGTACTAAAAGCACAATCAGCGGTAATCCAAGAAGCTTCATGTTCCCTCAACATGGCTATGCGCAGAGAAGAGAAATAAGCATTTCCAGACTATAAACCGAAAACAAACCATATAACCCTGAAGATGCAAGTAGCTCCAAGGAAGAATAATCATGCGGGTTCTAGTAATTTACGATTCAAAATCGGGTCACACCGAAAAGATGGCTGAAGCTATAGCCAAAGGCGCGGAAAATGCAGGCGCCGAAGTCACCTTGAAACGCGCCGAAAACGTCAAGCTTCAAGACTTCGCTGACGCAGACGGCATAATCATGGGTTCACCAACATATTTCGGGTAGATGTCCAGCAAACTCAAACACATAATTGACGAGTCAATCCAACTCCATACGCAACTCTCTGGAAAAGTCGGGGCAGCATTCACAAACAGCGGTGGCGTAGCATCAGGCGCAGAAACCACTCTGCTAAGCATTATCCAAGCCATGCTCATCCACGGTATGATAGTGCAGGGAAATGCGGAAGAACAGCACTACGGCGTTGCTGCACAGGGCACACCAAAACCCAGTGACTTGAAAGCATGCAAAGAACTCGGCGCCAAAGTAGCGGTCTTAATCCAGAAACTCAAAGCATAGCGTTGACGAAACTATTTGCGCTTAAAGAAGGATCTTTCTTTTTTTGGTTTGGGTTCGGGGCAAGTTTTGGTTCGCCAAGCCGTCCAACCCATACATTTATTGCAGAGAAATGGCACGCAGCGTTCGAAGACTGTGACTTGGAAGAATCCGAAAGAAATCACTAGCTTAAACCAGAACCCGACAAATCCTGCAAGCAAACTTGAAGCTATGGCTACTCCTGCTGTTATGCCTAAGACACTGTAAAGTTGGCTTGAAACTATTTGAGAAACGCCTGCAAGGGCTATGCCTTGGCCTTGCACATTGCTAACGATAGTGTTTGCAATTACTACTTTGTCAATCCCGATGGCTGACCCTATGGCGAGAAATACAAGGAAGAAGGATAAAACCTCAAAGACCCAAGCAATAGTTTGGGCAATTACTGGTTTAATCATAGCTTTGGGGTTATTCTTCATTATCATCATTCCCCCTTGAAACTCCTTTATCTGGTTGTGCACTTTTTTCTGCAGAGCAGTATTGCTAGTTTCCGTTCGTCTGACTTTAGCGAAAACACTTTCGATTGTTCTAAGAACTGATTCAGTTGCGCCAATATTCATGCTAAAGTATACGATTAAGACTAAAGGCAAAGCTAAAAGAACCATCGTTAACCCAATAGCCATCATAACTAGGCTGTTGACTGCGTAATTTACAGCAAGAAGGACAATGCCTACAATTAACGAACCTAAAATTACGACGAGTTCTAAGATGTCTTTAATTATGATCGAGGCTGCTGCTTTAGAGCCGCTGACATCTTGGTCTTTTGCTAACAAGTATGTTTTGAAGGCGTCTCCTGCTAAGCCTCCCGGAATAAGAGTGTCAACAAAGTGCCCCACCCAGCTTAGGTTGAAGATTCTCCTAAAAGTCGTTTTCACCGAAAGGCTATCCAGGGTAGATTTCCAAGCTAAAGCATCAAACGCTGAACCTGCTATAACGCACATGAACGCGAGTAAGTAGATGATTGGGTTTATTCCAGCAATTACGCTTCCTACTTGCGCAAAATCCGTGAAGAAGATTAAATAAAGCATAAACAGAGTGAACCCAAGCACTGCTGTAATGATGATCCATTTTCTGAAAGCAGGCTTCTCAGCAAACATTATTTTCTAATTTTCTCCCTAAACTTCAGCACACTTTTCTTACTGAACAACTTAAAGCCATGTGGCTGCTAACATGAGACAACATGACGATTTCCTTTTTTCAGATAAGATTACCTTCTCATACATCAGTGATTTAAACCTCACCAACAAATTTTGGAAAAACTCCATAGAAAAACAAGGTTCAGCCATAAACTCAAAATAAAGCCTAAATGATAAATGGTGGACCCGGCCGGATTTGAACCGGCGGTCAACAGATTATGAGTCTGGCGCTCTAGCCGGACTGAGCTACGGGTCCACGCACGTGTTCCTTTAATATTGCTGTTTCAAACGGAATTTAAACGTTTTCCGCGTTCTTCGCATTCGAAAGGCAAACGCCTCCCTGTAGTCACTCGAATGTAGACTCTGCGGGAGGAGGGTTGGTCTGATGTCTATCAAGATAGCCTGCAAGTTTAGGCCAGAGCTTCGGAGAAAAAGCAAAAACCTCAATCGCCACGAAACCGATGAGAGTCCCAATTAGGAGGTCGACCGCGTAGCGAAAGAAAAAGCTGCTTGTGTATTCGGATGTGAACAGAAAATACAAACCCGCCGAGTCAGTAGCGATGCCGACGGCTGCTCCCACGATGAATTTCCGGCGATTCCTCCGCCACCAAGGCCACCATTTCTCAGCCAAACTAAACCACTCACTGCAAGCTGGGTGCGTCTTGTTGGAAAAGATAAATAAGCTTTGCGCCGAAACAATTCTG
>JBGOXQ010000060.1:0-8912 GCA_041479225.1 Bathyarchaeia archaeon | reverse complement strand
CTTTCCTTTTTTGGTGTCTTCAGGTATTGTTAACGCGAGAGTTTAAACCTTAGCCAGAAACGAATATTCTCAAGTGTTGTTGTACAGTTTGCTGGGTGAAAAAGTATAGGGAACTGTTGCTCGGAACAGTCTATAGCCCCCTTATATAAAGAAACTGCATGGTTTTCTTTTGGTCAGAACATTGTAATTTTAGCGAACATGTTGTTGTTTGTTTCTTGGTTTTCCTTTCAAAAATCCAATGAAATGGGGTTTTAGTTAGAATCCGAATCTGATTTTCTTAACAAGTTTTAAATTCCAATCACAGGATATTAATAATCGGAGAATTTGGGGGGAAGAATATGAAAAGAGTGTTTTCTATTTTTTTAGTTAGTCTACTATTTTCCTCAATATTTTCGCTTGGGTTATTTATGCCTGAGATTGCCGCGGACGGTCAATCGGCTATTTCAGGGGTTAATTGGACAAAATATTCGAATAATCCGCTTTCAGCTTGGCCAACCACCGCGCTAAACGAGCACTGCATTATTTTTAAAGATAATGTGTACATGATGTGGTACGCTCAAGTTGGAGGCACGATAGGTTATGCTACTTCATTGGACGGAATATCATGGAATGACTTTGGTCAAGTATTGGCAAAAGGACCCGCTGAATGGGAAAGCAAGGCTGTGAGAGACCCATGTGTAGTGTTCAACGGAACGCATTATTTGATGTGGTATCAGGGCTACGTAGACTACCCAAATGGTGATGGTTTCAGTCAAATAGGATTCGCTTGGTCGAGCAATGGTGTATCATGGACAAAACTCGGCGTGCCAGTTCTTGGTAGAGGAAGCGGCGGGTGGGACACTTATGGTGTCCTTGATCCTACAGTTTACTTTGACGGCGCAACGTACAGAATTTGGTATCTTGGTCGGGTTGGAGGGGGCTCAAACCCTTTTAGCATGGGATATGCAACCTCTTCGGATGGCGTTAGCTGGACCAGATATAGTGGAAATCCAGTGTTGGCGCGTGGAGGAAGCGGAGCGTGGGACAGCCTGGACCTTTATTCACTTGCGGTTGTGAAAGCTGAAAGTAGTTATTTGATGTATTATGGCGGACGATCTGTTTCTAATAGTTGGAAAATTGGCTTAGCCACTTCAAGTGACGGAGTTTTTTGGCAAAAATATGCTAGTAACCCAGTGTTGAATGTGGGAAATTCGGGTTCTTGGGATTCGGTGCTGGTGGTCAACTCAGCTGTAATTCAAGTAGGAGATTCATTGAAAATGTGGTATATCGGCTATGACGGAACAATGTACAAGGGAGGGCTTGCAGAAGATTTTGGAGCTGTTGGATACTGGGAGTTCGATGAAGCCTCAGGAACAACATTAATTGACAGCAGCGGAAACGGCAACACTGGAACGGTTCACGGCGCACAATGGGTTCAAGGTATCTCTGGCAACGCGTTGAGTTTTGACGGGGTCAATGATTATGTTTCTATTCCGCACTCATCAAGCCTTGACGTATCGGGGCATGAAATCACGGTTGAATACTGGGTAAAGTTTCCTAACGGCTGGTATGCGGGTTGCAGTTCAGAAAGCCTGATCTTATACGACAAGGGTAACGCTTACACGGCTAGCATGACGGGAAGCACCGGAAAGCACCGCTTCAACATTCCCTACGTCTTTCCATATCCGGAAAGCAACAAAGACAGCTGGGATGCCAATGTCTGGTATCACATTGCCGATGTTTTGACGGATCACAAATAAGAATATACATCAACGGAGTCTTAGACAAGACAGAAACGGTAATAGGGTCAGTGTCTCGTTCTGGTCTTCCTCTGGCAATCGGGTCTCATTGCTCCGGCGACAGCAACTTCTTCAAAGGTACCCTCGACGAATTCAAAATCTACAACTATGCCGAAACAGCGCAGGAAATCTCCGAGGCAGCACAATCTCCAGTTTGGAGTGCTTTTCCAAAAATTGACGGTTACAGATGCCCGGACTACAGTAAACCAAAAGACGGAGATGTCAACGACGATGGAAAAGCAGACTGGCTTTACGAAAAATCTGTAGATGACGCTGGAAATAGTATAGAACTTTGGGGAGTGGATCCTGATGGCAGACAGAACTGGCCAATCTTTGGTGATCATAACGACGAGTTTTTTGCTGTGATTTTTGGTAACCTGACAGGCAAGTACTTCGTCGGAAAATGCGTTTTTGAAGGCGGACAGAACAGTGGACATATACTGGTTACTGGTGACTTGGACAAAAATGGAAACGCTGATCGTCTCATTCAGAGTCTTTGGAGATCTGAGGATGGCGGGTTGGATGATGCGAATTCAGCGCCTGGTCGAGACGCTTGGGAATATAGTTTTGATATAGGAAGCGGACTACTGAGAGTCACGCATTTCGATAAAGATGCCAATATTCTGTCGCAGTATACTCGCGAGCCAAGCAGATGGGCAAGTCCGGGAGAATTTAATGATTTAGAACCCATAATATTTAATTTCGGTTGGGATGGCGAGGTTATGACAACAGTGCACTCGCTTTTTCAAGTAGACTGTGAACCTCTAGCCAACGTACTCCTAGGGTCCTCTGTTGCTTTCAATATTACAGTTCATAATATGGGAAATCAGATCACTTGCATTTTGAAAATCGTCGGGCTAGACCATAATATATATACACTTTCGCAGACCACAATGATAGTTGGTTCAGGGCAAACAACAAAAGATACTCTTACTGTGTCACCACCACTTGCAGGCATAGTTTTAGGAGACCATGTATTCAAAGTAATTGCATCAACACAGTTCGACGATACCTCTCGTGACTGCGATGCCGTTGTAAGGATAAACTATACACCCGCATTACCCAAAAAACCAAGCGGCGGCTTAGTTGTAGCTATCCAGCCTAAAACAACGACTACATCTGCGGGAACTAATATCGTGATGAACATCAGTGTAACTAACAACGAGAACTTCAACGATGCCATATCGGTAAATATAACTCTGAATGGATTAGCTGCCCAATATCAGGCAAATCTTTCTTGGTTTAACTGGACAAACCTGCAAATCTTTGTTCCGTCGAAAGCAACCTACACAGTCCAACTAAACGCAACAATACCCGCTGGCACATCAATCGGCACTAAAGCGTTCAAGGTCGAAGCTAGTTCCGCGGTGTGGAGCAAAGGATTCGCCACTTCTTCAGGGGCAATAGTGATCAAATGACCAAAAACATGGAAAAAAAGGTAATGGATGAATCCTCCATAAAACTTAAATGTTGAATGCTCAAAAATATGCAAACTTGGGGAGAAAGGAAATGAAACACTCAAAGTTAAACCTCGCAAAAATCAGCTTAATTCTTATAGTGCTTGTTTTGTCGCTTCAAGCGATCAGCTTGGTCAAAGCAGGCGTCCCCATAACTATCGAACACCAGCATGATACCGTACCACCAAGCGAGACCCCATGGTTCAACTTCAAACTGGAAGAAGTGGAAGCAAGCGACAAAACAATAGAAATGTGGGTCGAAGGCTTGCCAGCGGATTGGACATACGATTTCTCGCCAGCCATCACCGATATAGCCTCCCTCGGAACAGCCACGACCAGACTGAACATTCACGTGCCTGCAACGGTAGGCTCCGGCAATTTCGAATTCACCGTCTACGTCAAAGCCAACGATGTCATAATTCCGATTCTGGAGCAAATCACCACCTATACGACACAACTCTTCGTAGTACCTGAATATCCGCTGGGTACAGCAATGGGATTAACTTCGATGATAGCAGCGTTCTCAGTGTTTTGTGTTTCAAGATCTGGAAAGAAGAAGCGAAAAGCAGAATAAAAAAAATTTTCCAAACTTTTTTTTGTCTTTCCTGAAAACAAAATTTGGGATATTAAGGATGGAATTGGGTTAGGCGCGTTTCTTGGTGCTGACTATGCTGATAACTTCGCGGTCTTTGAGGACTGCGTCTTCGCCGATTCTTGTCTTGTGCCTAGCATCCACCGCGTAGAGGAAGCTTTCGCCCAGTTCCGTGTGGATGATGTAGGCGAATTGGCGGGCTGTAGTTCCCTGAGGTATGAGGTAGGCGTCAGGCAGGACTTTGCCGTTGTGATTGCTCAAGTGCTCCACATCTTCCACTGGGTAGACGGTTATCATATTTAGGAGTTTGAAGTAGGCGGTGTTTATGGCTTCTTGGACGCCTGTGACGCCGTTCTTCTGCAGCAGCTTTTCCCGTATGATTTCTAACGCTTTGATTTGCATGGGGGAAAGTTTTTCCGGCTGGGGGATTTTGAAGTCTGTGTCGCCTGGTTTGTAATCGATTAGTTTCTTTTCTGCCGCGCGTCTCAGCGCTAGCTCGGCTTCTGAGCTGCATGGGATAACGATGTAATCCAGCTTCTTTAGGCGTTCAACGTTGGCTTCGGCAGTTGGCAAGTCGATTTTGTTGGCAACGATGAGCATGGGTTTCGCTATGCGTCGCAGCGTGTCTACAAACTTGAGGAAGTCGTCGTCGCTCCAAACCGTGGGTTTGTCAGCGTTTAAACCTGCTTTGTGTACAGCTTCAAAAATATGGTGGCGCTTTATGCCCAAACCCGTTAGGCGCTCTTCCAGAGGGGCGTATATGCCTTTTTTGTCAATTTCAGCTGTTCGAGCTATCTTCGGCCAGTCTTTCTTGATTATGGCTGCCATCCACATGGTGATTTCTTTCTCTAAAAACTTCACGTCTTCCAGTGGGTCGTGTTCGCCTGGTTTGCAGACTTTTCCTTCGCAGTCGGTTCCGCCTGAAGCATCCACGACGTGCACGAGTGCGTCTGCGCGGAAGATGTCGTCTAGGAACTGGTTGCCTAAGCCGCGTCCTTCCCATGCACCTGGAACTAAGCCTGCTACGTCGATCATTTCTACGGGTATGAGGCGTACGCCGTCGAGGCAGAGGCTGTTGTTGGGGTTGTCTTGGACTTTGAATTCGGGGTGGACGCAGGGTGTGCGGACGTAGCCGACGCCGCGGTTAGGCTTAATCGTGGTAAACGGGTAGTTGGCTATTTCCGCTGCCGCGAGAGTGGCTGCGCTGAAGAACGTGGATTTGCCCGTGTTGGGCTTGCCGACTACACCCAGAAGGCGCGAGTATGATGGTGGCATGTGGATTCCTTTACATCGTTGGTGCTTGTGTGATTTATGCTTTTGGAAAGTCTAACGGTTTTCCTTTGATGACTAAATTTTAATCCCAACACACATTTTACGACTGAAAAAACAAAATGAAGAAATCAACAAAATGAGGGTTGGTTTAAAGAATTGAGGTTGGTTAGACTTTGAGTCTAACCGAGGAATATTTGGCGCATGAAGGTTCCGCACCACGTGTAATCCATGACTTGCCCTGTTGCTCCGTTGATGCCTACCATGCCGACTATGTTGCCGTTGCTGCCCATGACTTGCATTGTGTAATATCCGTAGTATGTTGTTGGTGCGCCGACTGTGGTTCCAGGATAGTTTGTGTCTAAGTATTGTTGCGCGTTGGTTTGGGCTTGACTCAAGGTGACTGGCATTGCTGTGGTTGGTGTGCCTCTGAGCCAGTTCATCATGCCGCCGCCTCCCATCATTCTGCCGTTGCCGCTGTAGCCAGTTGCCAGGTAGCCCATCATTCCGTTGGTTGCTGTGACGCCGTATTTGGTGTCCCACATCATGGTTGGTCCCTGCATCGGAACGACAGCTCCTGTGTATTTGTTGACGGATAGTTCGAAGGCGCCTATGCCTGTGTCTTTTTCAATGATTTGCACGTTGTAGGTGTTGGTGTATTCTTGGACGGTTTTGACTGCGAGGTTGGGGTTTCCGATTTGGTTGAGGTAGTTTTGTGCTATGGTTGCTGCGTCGTTGGGTGTTAGTTCGGTTGTTGTGGTTTGCGTTGGTGTTGGGGTTGTTGTGGTTGTTGGTGGAGGTGTGGTTATTGCTGGTGGAACTGTCGTTGTTGGCGGAGTCGTGGTTGTGGTTGGCGGCGTTGTTGTGATGGTTTGCGGGTTGGTGGTTGCTGTTGGGTTCATCATGCCGTTTGGGTAATTTCCGTAAATGCCCGTGTTTGCCGCGGGTGTTGTCCCTGTTCCGAGAAAAGCCAGGGCTGATGCGCCTACGAGTGAGGCGCCTAATGCTGCAATTATTATGATTGTTGTTATTTTCCATGTTTTCATTTTTTGTTTACTCCTTTTGTTTGCCATAAAGGGCTTGTAGGGATTTGTTAGTTGGCTGAAACGGCGTTGAAACGGTCAGTGAAACGGTTTTAGAAGCGGTTTGGCGTGTTGCCCTTTTTTGGCGACTTAACTATACATATTACATATGTCATATAACACCCTTATATTCTTGTTCCCGAAACAAACCCAAATCAACATCAAACAACCCTAAAACTCATGGATTCTAACACAAGCCAAGCACTCTACTTCATCCTCTCTCTGCGTGAATTGGCTTCTTCTTCACAAGTTATCTTTCTTGGTTATGGAGCTTTTTTTCCACAACGATATAGAACGTAAATTCCCAGTATCATGACTAATCCAGCTATTCCCTGAACGATGGTAAATGATTCTCTTAATACGACGAAGGCAAGAGCTACACCGAAAAGAGAAGATAAGGAAAAGATTACTCCTGTTCTCATTGAACCTATTTTTCTGAGGGCAAAGAGGAAAAACAGAATTGAGAATGCGATGCTAAATGCGCCTACGAATAGAATGTAGGGTATTGATACTAATGGAATCGAGAAACTAAACCCCAGAAATAGGGATATGCTAAGTAAGGCTAAACCTCCGACGAAGCATTTTAGTCCAGTTACCAGTATAATGTCTCTTTTTCGGCTTAGGAATTTGCTTAGGTTATTGTCGATTCCCCAAAAGAAGCAGGCTCCGATGATTAAGAGATTACCAAGGAGATTTTCCGACAATGAAAGTTTCTGGAATGCCCCGTTTGTTGTAACAAAAATTACTCCAACAAGCAACATTAGAATTCCTATGTACTCTCGTTTTGCACAACGTTCATTTAAGAAAATATAGGCTATCGCTACGGTAAACAGTGATTCAGCGTTAAGAAGCAGAGAAGCATTGATCGCTGTTGTTTGACTAAGACCATTTAGGAGCAGCAATGGTGCAATAGTGGAGCCACAAAGAATCACAAAGGCAAGAATTCTGAAATCTCTTTTAGTTATTTTGGTTTCTGTTCCAACAGTATCAAGCTTGGCTAAAATTTTTGGGCAAAAGGGCGAAAGGTGAACAAGAAAAAGGAAGATGCCTGCAACGAAATAAATCATTCCAGCAATTATAGTTGGGTTCACATTTTCTAATGCAATCTTGTTCAGGGTAGAACTTACTCCAAAAAGAATCGCTGAAGCAACCGCAGCAATGTAACCCCAATGATGAGACATTGTTTAACCTAAGTTTGGAGGTCACTTTTAGTTTTTTAGGTCGTTTTAATCTTGCCTGCATTCTCTGACGTCGCCAACGGCTTTCGCGTACCGTCGCGTTCATTCCTAATTGTGCAGATCAGCGCTATGCTGTGAAAAAGCATGATTATTCTAATTAAGACGTTTAGTGATAAAGGTAACACGGCACGTTTCATTAGGCAACGAAGGATTTGAGTTATGTCTAATGCAATAGAGGTAACTGGTTTAACGAAGCGTTACGCAGATTTTTTGGCAGTGGATCATGTAAGTTTTGAAGTTAAGCAAGGCGAAATTTTTGGTTTTTTAGGTCCCAATGGTGCTGGTAAAACGACGACTACCAAGATGCTTACTGGACAAACCAAACCGTCTTCAGGAACCCTTATGGTTGCAGGTATCGACATGCTTCGGCATTCTGTTGAAGCGAAAAAGTCGATAGGTGTCGTGCCTGAAAACTCGAACGTCTACGATGAAATGAGCGCTTGGGACAATTTGATTTTCGCCGCTCAACTCTACAGAGTGTCCAGAGAAAAGAGGGAAAGCAAAGCAAGGGAACTTTTGGAGCATTTTGGGCTTTATGAGCGTCGCAAAGACCACGCGGGCATTTTTTCCAAGGGGCTGAAAAGAAGATTAACAATAGCCGCCGCCTTGGTTCACTCTCCTAGCTTACTCTTTTTAGATGAACCGACTTCGGGGCTAGATGTCCAAAGTTCGCGTATGATACGGAAATTGGTTAAAGACCTAAATGAGACCGGTGTTACGGTTTTTCTGACTACCCATTACATTGAAGAAGCCGACCAGCTGTGTCAACGGGTTGCCATGATTAATAAAGGAAGAATAGTTGCTTTAGACGGACCACAGAAACTGAAGGCTTCAGTTGAAAAACATCAAATCGTTGAAGTGTCCTTTGACCAGACCAAAAATCTGGAAGGCAAACTGGCAATCTTAAGAGACCTGGAAAAGGTGGTACAATTTGGGGACAAATTCAGACTCCACTTTAAGAGTGTTTCAGAATCAATTCCGCTCTTAGTTGATTTCGCTAAAGAAAATAGCTTGAAAATTGTTTCGATAAACACCTTAAGCCCGAGTTTAGAGGATGTTTTTGTCGAATTGACCGGACTGAACGCGGAAGTTATGAAGAGCGAGAAAGAACAAGGAAAGAAGGCGGCGAACCTTGGCTAACTCATGGGTTGATTCGCTGGTTAAAGCATTTTACATTGCGATGAAAGATGCGAGGGTTTACTACTTCAAGGCACCGAACTTTACCTTTGGACTTTTAATTCCAGTTTCCTTGTTCTTGGCGTTTAGTATGGCTGGCAACATTAGCCCAGTTCTGATTGTGGCGGGGCTTTCTTCTTTATCTATGCTTTTTGGTACAACTTCTATTGAAGCAGTAGCGGTCGTCTTGGAAAAACAGACAGGAACCTTTGATAGGTTACTAGTAGCGCCCGTTTCGTTGTTTACAATAATTTTGGGAAAGACAATTGCAGGTTTCTTCTTTGGACTAATACTTGCTGGCGTCACAATTTTTCCCTTGG
>JBGOXQ010000059.1:0-8920 GCA_041479225.1 Bathyarchaeia archaeon | reverse complement strand
GACAACGGTTGGTTTCTTTGTTTTTCCTTCTTCGCCGTCGACGATGTTGGTGCTCGTGCTGGAGTCTGTTTTCCTAGCTTTTGCAGTGGGTGCACTGTCGCTGGGGAACGGTATCAAAGGCGCTGACTTCATTGAAATTCCGAGACCGAGGATGATACGGTGGGAGTGGAGCCTCATCAGCTTTGCCACTTGTGCTGCGGCTTCGCTGGCGATACTGCTGCCTCTATTGCCTTACTTGATTTCGAAGTTCATTGGAGGCGCATCTTTCATTGGACTATATGAAGGAACCGCGATCAGCGGTGCCATCGCTGTAGTACTGACCGTGGTGTTCTATAAAATAGCGGTTGGAAACGCAAAAGAACTGCTGGAGACAGCCGAAGTCTAAAACCTAGTTAGCTTGCCTGCCAAGTTTTGGGGGCTTGCGTCGTCCGTCCCAAACGTGGTGCAACGCCAAACCTGGATGATGCGCAAGCATTCTGGGTCCAGCGTATCGCATGACCTTCTTCACTTTTTCCTTCATATCCGGCTTGTAACAGTGGATGAGGCACTTGCCGCAGGTGCTTTTCTTCTCTTGGAACGGACACTTGTCCAAACGCATAAACGCGTAATCCTTGAATTGGGTGCATTCAGTGCAGAGTTCACCATTTGTTCTGTGATGTCCTTTGCAGTAGATGTATACCATGGCTTCGATGGTTTTCTTTTCGCGTTTTATTCTTGGGTGTTGTTCAGTTATCACTTGCAGATTCCGTTCCGACTGTTAATGAGTAAGCAACCTTGTGGCGCTCAGATAAGGTTTTACCCGTAGCTTATCGGGATTTTAAACAGCAACGTGAGTTCATTATTACGCTTTTTCAGTGTCTTTCTGACGTTTACGAACTATAAGTGCAACTGCAGCAACCACCGCGATCACTGCAACTAAAACTATTCCATACACAGCTTCCTGAAGAAAATCTTGAGTTTTGCTTGGTGGTGCCGTGAGACACTGAGAAGGCGAAGGCGGCGATGAGATGTTCAGTTCTATTTTTGGAGTTGACAGCGGCGTCTCTGATGGAGTTGGCGAAGTTTTTGGTGAAATTATTATGTTGAAATACACCGCGGTAGAAGCAGTTAAGTAGTTAAAACTCGGTGATGAATAAGGAACACGGCTTGGGTTGTAAATAGTTGTCGCGTTCACTTTTATCCCCACGGAATGAGTCCCTTCAGATAATTCATTTAGAACGGCTGAGAAATTCGTTTTATTAGCTAAGCCATCGTAAAAATCCGCGCTATTGCTATAGATAACCGTTGTATTTCCATCGACCTTGTACTCGATTTTTGATACCCAGCCCACAATCTCAACTGTAGAGACACCGTAAAACCACGAATCAGGTTTAGTAACGTCAAAGCTCATGGTAACGTTGTCCGTGTAAGTGTTGCCGCTGACAGGAGACTGAATGGCAATTATGGGTACATCATTGATGGGTGATGGAGGACCAGGAATCATATTCGCTGCTCCTAAACTAACAAAATGCGCTTCGAGAAATGACAAAACAAACACCACGGTGAAAGCTATTGCGAACAACCGCTTGTTCTTCAAGTGTCCACCATTGAGATACTGATTAGGCAATTGGCTTTTAGCTCTACCTGAAGAACAAACCGTTCTCCCACAAGAACCATCAGACACGCAGAAATAAAAACCAGAATTTCAGGCTATAAATAAGGTAGGGGTAGGTGCAAGGTTCTGCCTATTTGTAGTTTAAATAAGGGGGGTATAGATTTTTCCAAGCAACTATTCACCGATGGTTTAAGCGGTGAGTGCGAGAGCAAAACATGGCTTACGAAAATATTGGAAAAATAGAAAGAGTGTTATCTTCTATGTTTAGTCTCCAGTTTCTCTTTTCCGCCTGCCTTCAGTTCCGAACGTAGTGTACTTCGCCAGTTTTTCAGCCATTTCCCTGAAGCGTTTGTCAACCCTATCGTTTACACTGCCTTCTTCGAAACTACCATCTTTACCTCTGACGCTTGCCTTCACACCAGTCAGCACTTCGATTCCTTCGTCAATCGTCTTGACTGAGTAGATGTGGAACTCGCCAGCTTTAACTGCATCAACAACCTCCTCTTTCAACATGAGGTTCTGCACGTTGCTTTCAGGAATCATCACGCCCTGTTTGCCAGTGAAACCTATTGCTTTGCACACTTCAAAGAAGCCTTCAATCTTCTCGTTTACGCCGCCGATGGCTTGCACTTCACCTTTCTGGTTCACGGAGCCAGTCACCGCTATGTTCTGCTTGATTGGCAACCCAGAGAGATTCGACAAAATCGAATAAAGCTCTGTGCTGCTTGCGCTGTCACCTTCCACGCCATCATAGTTCTGCTCAAACACCAAACGCGCAGTAAGGCTAAGTGGCTTGTCCTTCGCATATTTCTCATTCAAGTACCCGCTCAGAATCAACACGCCTTTCGTGTGGATTGGTCCACCCATTTTGGCTTCGCGTTCAATATCCACTACGCCTTCCCTGCCTAATCCAACGCTGACGGTCACTCGTGAGGGCATGCCGAATTCGAAGTCGCCTAAGCTTGCAACGGAAAGCCCGTTGACTTGCCCCACTTTCTCGGCGTCTGTGTCAATCAAGATGAATCCGCGCTGAATCATTTCCTGAATCTTCTCTTGGATCATTTTGCTGCGGTAGATTTTCTCTTCGATGGCTTTCTTCACGTGTTGGCCAGTTACAAACTTGCTGCTTTCCTGAGCGGCGTAAAAGTTGGCTTCACGCGCGATGTCTGCAACTTCGGCAAATCTTGTAGAAAGCTTAAACTGGTCCTCTGCAAGCCTACTGCTGTGCTCGATTATCTTTACAACTCCCGAACCATCTAGGTACTTCAGCTTCTCCTTTTGGCAAAGCATGCATACAAAGGCAGCGTATTTCTCCAAGCAATCATCCGTACGCGCCATGCTTGTGTCGAATTCCGCCTTTACCTTGAAAAGCTCGTTAAACTCCTTATCCAGCATGTACAACTGCTGATACAGGTATGGGTCACCAATGAGGATGACTTTGGCGCTGAGCGGAATTGGTTCTGGCTTGAGGCTTTTGGTGCCGAGGAATCCGTACCGTTCCTCGACTTCTTCGATGTTTATGTACTCGCTTCTTAACGCACGTTTCAACCCTTCGTACGCGAAGGGGTTAATCAGCAGCTCTTCAACTGGAATAATCAGGTAGCCACCATTAGCTTTATGAAGGAATCCGCCTCGAATCATGGTGAAGTCGGTGACCAAAGCGCCGAATTGGGCTTCCTTCTCTATTCTGCCGAACAGATTGGGGTAAGTAGGGTTAGAAGCCATAATTACGGGTGCACCTTTCACTTCAGAATTGTCCACAACAACGGTGACTTCGTATTTTTTGAACGAAGGCTCACGCAGCCAAGGCAGCGGAAACGGCAGTTGCGGCTGCTGAGATTCCTCAGGACCTTTTATGAATTGAGCTAAGTTGTTGAGTATGTCTTCTTGAACGTTTTTCAAGTAAGCCGCGACATCTGGGAAGCCTTGGTACTTATCGGTGAGGTTAGCAACTAGCTGTCCAATTGCGTAGATTGCGACTTCACGGTTCATTTTTTCGAGTTCCTCATGTGCTTTTCCATCCAGATCCATGAACTGACGCATAGCGGTTCGCAGTTCAGAATCTAGACTTGCCCTTTTCTCCTGAATTTCACTTCGCACCTTCGGAGGCAACGCTATCATTTCCTCTTCGCTGACTGGTTTGCCCTTTATTACGGGTATAAGCAGCAAGCCAATCGGTGTGCTCTGGATAACGAAGCCTTCTTTCTGGGCTTCAAGGTTAAGTTGTTCAATGAGTTTCTTCCGTTGGGCTTCTACTTGCTTGATGGTGTTTTCTCTTCGCGTGGCGTAGTCTTCACTCTCGAAAACTTTCCGTAATGCACGTTTAGCGTCTTCCACAAAGGTTTTCATGTCTTTTTGGAATTCTTTTCCTTTGCCAGGTGGCAGTTTAATTGCTTTTGGCGTGTATTCATCTTTGAAATTGTTTACGTAGCAATAGTCAGATGGAACAGGTTGGTTCTTGGCAGTTTCCTCCAGAAAATTCTTCACGGCAGAGGTTCTCCCTGTTCCTGGGTAGCCTGCAACATAAATGTTGAATCCTCGTTCTTTGATGCTTAACCCAAACTTTAAAGCGCGAACAGCTCTTTCTTGCCCGATTATCTCTTGTAGAGGAGCGAGATCCTTGGTGGATTCGCACTGCATAAAGTTGGGGTCACATTTTCTTCTTAATTTTTCTGGAGGTAACTCGCTAATCATCACATTCACCTTGCATTTAAGCGAACAAAACGTGTTTGATAGGAGTACACATTTTCAGGATAAAAGTTTACCTGTATCCCAAAATACCGGAGAAGTACACAATAGTATGATTTTCGAGTAATTTTGTCTAATTTGATTGATGCTGCTGACTATTTGCTTGGAAAAAGCCATACCCCCCTTATTTAAACTACAAATGGTATAGCATCTGAGTGAAAATGGGCAAGTGACTCGTGGCTCTTGTTGCAGAATAAGTTGCTTTTTAAAGGGAACGGCAAATTCTAAGAAAGAAAAAAATGGGAACTATATTATGGACAGTTGGGGGCCATTTCGCTTAAACAAGAGAACTGTAATCGCCGTCACTGCAAATCCTGCACCCACTAGCATTGACCAGAACCACCATTGCATCCACCACGCTGGCTCTGTTGAAGGCGACTGCGGCTGAGGCATTGATGTAGGTGTTGAAGTAGGTTGCGGAACTGGTTGATTGGCGAAGTTACTGATTGAAACGGCATCTAAAGTTGTTATTGAGTCGTGTCCGATGTAGATTTCGTTTCCCAATTGTATGGGTTCGGTGGGATTCTGCACTCCAGATGTGACTTGAACGTTCTGTTCCGTGTCGTTGATGAAGATATGCATGCCCGCAGTTAAGCTTCGCGTAAACACAACATGCATCCACTGGTTAAGCGGCAAGGTTGCGGTTGTAGCTATTTCGTTGAGAGTTCCTGCTTTGTCTAATATGAAACCCCGCAACACGCCAACAGGAACTGAACTATTGGATGGGTCTCCGTTTATGGCGAAACCCCATACCCGTGACGGAAGTCCGATGGAGCGGGCGCAATCGACGACGATGTTGTTGTAAGATACGTTGTTTTTGAATTCTTTGACGTACACCCACGCGTCGATTGTGATCTCATTTTGTAGGTCTAAGCTGGGGGAAACCGCTACGTAGTCATAGTCGGTTCCGTTGAAGCTGAGTGCTTTACCTGATTTGCCTTCAACGAGCACGCGACCAGAGGAAACATTCCAAGTTGCAGGTCCATACACGGCTGGGTTGTTCCCAGTTTGGTCTGGGGTTACTCCGTTGGGCAGAACTTCATCGAACTGCCATGAAGCTACGGTGGAATTAGCAGCAATTAGTGGAATTGCTATGGCAGCAGGTGGAGCGCCAGTAGCTAATGTGCTGATGGGGGCAATCAAGGGATAACTATCCGTGTTGTTAACAGAGACAGAGTAAGCCGAGTCTCCTATCCCATTGCCGTTTGCGTCAGTTCCGTTGTAGTTACTCCAGTAGTTGCCGCCAGAAGAATTGTTATCCCAAGTTTCAACTATGCTTGGCGAGCTTATGTAGACCTGTTGACTGTTGTTGACGAAGTTGTTGTTGTAGAATTTGTCATTGTGTGGAGCTGCAAGATAGGGGGTGAAATAGACACCGTACTTGCCTCCAGCGATGTTATTGCTTGAGACTATACAGTTAGAGGATGCGAAAAATATGCCGCTTTCGATGTTTGCAGTCATGTTGTTTCCGAAAATAACCGAGTATGCAGCGCCGATGCCTATTGCGCGTCCATTATGGGCGAAGTAATTTCCTGTGATTTTGCCTGAGTAACCGTCAAGGGCTATTCCTGAAACAGCGTTTCCAGTTATGTTGTTGTTGGAAATTGTGTTTGATGCGCCGCCGCATATTCGTATAGCGTCCTTCAGGACTGCGGTTATGCTGTTTTGTGATATGACTATTGAAGATTGGACTGAACTGAAGATGCCGTAGTAAGTTCCTACTATGTTGTTCCCCGTTACTGTGCATCGGTCTCCAGCAATCATTATGCCCGTGGCGTAAAACCCAGAGGATGTTTGATTTATGCTCTTAATCGTGAAATTTGACAGCTTCACATCGTCAGCAGCAATTTTAAACACGGGACGTGCGCCCTTGTCAACGCCACCGTCACCGTAAACAATCGTGTTTTCGCTGTTTTCGCCTGTGACTGTTACAGATTTGTCTATAACTGGGTTTTCGTAGTATGTTCCTTTCTTGACGAGTATCGTGTCGCCCTGCGTGGCATTTCCCAACGCAGCACTTATTGTAGGGTAGTCGTCGGGAACGACTTTTGTCAGAGAATTTGCTTTAGCAAACTGTATGTTTGTTGAAGTTTGAGCGAACATCGCAGTTGCTTGAACGAGCGTTAGTGCCAAGATGGCAACTAAAAACGAAGTTGTAATCAGTTTTTTCTTTGATTTCACCGTGATTCACCGAGGGCAATCATAGAAGCATGCTTTGATTTAGCTCTCCCTAGAGAACAAAATGGTTCTTACCTGCGAAAAAGTGTTCTCGTAGAGGAACGGCAACCAGAATCCCAATATGCAACACATCGAGGCTTCAACATTTTAACCTGTCTCTCTCCACTCATCCGCAGGGTCTTTGGAACACTTGGTTTTTAACATTTTAAGACCCATCATGAAGAAATTGTGCGTGACCTGATGAAGAAGAAGTCGCAGTCCTTATTAGCCACCGAAGATGACCTCTTAGTCGATTTAACATTGCACGACTTCCCTGCTAGTATGCTTAAGGAGTTTGCCATTCAGATAGTCCGACCTTACTATGTGGGAAATCTAAGCGAGGCGCTAAAAGATTTGATTCGGAAAGCGGTGGCGGATCAAGAGTTTGTTCACAGCTACATGAGACCTTAATAAAATGTTGCAGTTGGCAGCCTTGCCTTGTGAAAAAATAGATAAGGGATTATTTCTACCGATTTTTCCTTCCGTGCCCTCTTCGGTTTCTGAGGAACATTAATGCCACTATGGCTACAATTACGATGATGACAATGATAATTGATATCATCAGCCACGGCATAGGCGCTGCTGTAATTGCCCAGAGGTTTGTTTCTTTCAATATCCAATTTTCTGAGCCATTCTGGTCGGCAAACTCGGTGTAATCTTTTCGTTCAACAAGCACGCCTGTTGCTTTGTCAATGTAGTAAGTGACAGTTGTAGTGCCGATGCTGCTGTTGGACAGGTCTGTAACTGGGTAGCTAACCGATACAACGTTTGTGTCCCTTTTGCCGCTTGCATAATCGCGGCTTATGGTCTGATTTATCGTAATTGGAATAGTGTTGTTTCCAGATGGACGTAGTAAATCGCCTGCAGTGAGATTAGCGTCAAAAAAGCCTTGAAAGCCATACATAAAGTACATGTTTCCTGAGTCTACATCTAATGTGACGAGTCTGTTATCATCAGTGCCGTTAGCGAAACGTTGAGCTGTTCTTGCTGTAACATTGATACCTTGAACGCTCGATATGGTGATGTTGAACCATCGTGTATTGTTGATGTCTAAAAGGTAAGCTGGAGCTGTGAGGCTTGCGTTACTGGTACTCCATTGGGAATAGATGTCATAACGGAAAAAGTCCTCTTGATTAACCCCAGGTAGCCGAGTTTGAGCGAAGCTTTGCCCGATTATGCTGAGGGCTAAGAGCGCTAAAAGGGAAAAGGTGATAGCTAGTTTGCGGTTCATTTTAATCACGCTTAATGGTCGGGTCTGGTTTTTATGGCTTTTCCCAAAATGGCGAATATTAATCAAGCACAATTGCAACCAGCCCCAAATTACACCTGACTAAGCGGCAGAAGGTTCACTGGTCAAATATGTAGGGCACCTTTGCTAAGCTGGTACTGGAACCGCAACAATATATTGGATGCTGACGTTTAATTTTGCCTCGGTTATGGTTATCCATTCAGTGTTTTGGTTCATTACCCACCCGTCATTTTGGGGTTTAGCCACACCGTCTACATAGACCGATATGTTTACGAAGGCGCCACCCAAGCTAAGGGACTGGCTGCCTAAGCCCGTTACGGTATAGTTTAGTTGACCACTTACGGGATTGTTTTCTGTTTGGTCGTAGCTCATGATGGTTACGCTGCAGTTCTGCGCGGAAATGGTAAGCATTCGGGTGGTGGGGTTAGTTTGCACAAATGTGCTGTTGCCTACGTATAGGTCGATGAATCGCCAGTAGTGGTTCCACGGGTCAGTGTTGTTTTCGTAGTAGGCGCTGCCATACCGTCCGCCTGCGGCAAAGTTGATGGTGCCGTTGTATTCGATCATTGCAAAGTTGTCTTGGGCTGTTAAAGCTGTGAATTGCGGCTGCTGGGTGACGTTTAGGACGAGAATTACTGCTGTAACTACAATGATTACTGAAGCCACTGTTACCGCGAGCATTATGGCTGCTTTTTTGTTCATTCACGTGCCCAAGCATGTTTTCATTTTGCAGGCTTATTATTCTATGTATTAGAACAAGTAACTCGATGATTGATGGGCTTCTATGTACGTAGGTCAGGGGTGATGGAATTTGAAACCACGAACCTCTGCAAGAAAAAAGTTATCTGAACATTTGATGGAAGCCTTTGAATAAAAAAGCTTATAACAAGTTCGCTGACCATCACAGCGTATAACAAGCAAAGGCGTTTACTGATGACTGAAGAAGATGAAAGCTTTAAAGAGCGAAGGTACGGACTTGATCGCACTCTCGCCATAAGCGACGGCGTCTTCGCCTTCGCCATAACTTTGCTCGTTTTAGACTTGCTTGTTCCTGTCCTCTCGCCTGGCGCGTCGTCATTAGATTTGTGGCAGGCGTTATCCAAAGAATACAT